>NZ_JBKQWU010000005.1:0-145945 GCF_047275745.1 Amaricoccus sp. W119
CTTCTGAGCGTCCGTGAACTTCGATGCCTTCATGCCATCGCCTCCTATCCCGGCCAGACAAACCGTACCCGAATTTTCCAGGAATGGACGGCCCAGTTCTCAGGGGGCAGAGCAGACTTTCTCCTCATCAAAAGGACCAAGCCGGCGGGGCGAAACGCGCGGTCCGGTCTCCGTCGGTCTGCGAGACCTGTCGGGCATCCGCGGCGGCGAGCCGCGTGCTCGCGACGCGGATGGCGCGGGGTCAGTGACCCTCGGGCCCCGCCCAAGATCGACGGGGCGCCATCGGGTCGACGCGTCAACTGCCCGAGAGATCCTCGATCGCGACGCTCTCTCCGAGAGAGAAGGACATAAGGTCGGTTCCGACGACGAGCGGCCCGCCGTAGGTTGCGCGGGTCGCCGCGATGAGCGCGTCCGCGTCGATGTCGTCGCCGAGCCCCTTCCTAAGGCAGGGACTCGACGATATGCGAATAGACAGCGAGCTTTGGCGTCGTTTCCGAGAAGATCCTTCCCGCCTCCTCCGGCGTGGTGTGGTGGGCGGAGGATCAGGAGGTCGGCGCCCGCGCGCCTGGTCGATGATGCGCTCGTTATATTTCGTATCGCCGGAGATGAGCACGCTCCGGCCTGCGTACTCGATCCTGTACCCGAACGACGGCTTGATGAGATCGCCGTGATCGACTTCGAACGCGGAGACCGTCACCCCGTCCTTTTCCCAGACCACCCCCTGCTCGATATCGTGGGCATCTAAGGCAATTCCCTCCGGGGCGGCAGTTCGTCGGCGATCCGGATGCGGATGTCGTCGGCGAAGGCTTCAGTCAGGCTCGCAGTCATCGCGACCGTGCCCTTCAGGCCGTAGATCACCATGGGCGCCTCCCGCCCTCCGAACGCGGTCGGGAGCCAGCCGGCCCCAGAGGTCGGTGAGGCCGTTGAGGTGGTCGGAGTACATGTGCGTGAGGAAGCTCGCGTCGATCGATCCGATCGGCACCCCGAGCTGGGAAAGGCGCATCGAAGCGCCCCGCCCGAAGTCGAAAAGCAGGTTGTAGCCGCCGGTCCGCACCAGCATCGACTGGCTGAAGCGGTTCGGAATCGGGATCGGACTTCCGGTGCCGAGTAGGGTCACCCGGAAATCGCTCTCCGCGGCGGAGGCGGGAAGCGCGGAGTAGAACGACGCGGCGAGCGCCGCCGAAAACGCGATCGCGCGCAGGACTCTGGAAGGCGTGCGGGGTTCCTCCTTGGTTTCTTGTCGGGGATCGGCGGCGAGCCTCAGCTTGCCGCGTGCTCGATACTGTCGGCCAGCCGATGGTCCTCGGTGGCGTCCGGAACCATCACGAAGTCGAAGGGGGAGCGCCATTCGGTCGCGCCGCTGATGTGCTCGAAGGGGGCGACGAGGGTCTGCTTCACGCCGAAGACGGTGTCGGATTCGAGGTAGGGGTCCTCGCCGACGAAGGTGTGGGTGACGATCTTCTGAAAGCCCGGCGCGGTGACGAGATAGTGCATGTGCGCCGGACGGTACGGGTGCCGGCCGAGGTGGCCGAGCATCTGGCCGACCGGGCCGTCGTCGGGGATCGGATAGCTGACCGGCTTGATGCCGACGAAGCTGTACCTGCCGTCCGGCCCGGTGACGAAGCGGCCGCGGTTGTTCCACTTCGGCTGGATGCCAGGCTGCTGCACGTCGTAGAAGCCGTCGGCGTTGTCCGACCAGACATCGACTGTGGCGCCCTCGATCGGCTGGCCGTCGAGGTCGGTGACCCGGCCCTCGAAGAGGCAGCTCTCGCCCTTGCCGTCGAGCGAGATCGTCGCGCCATGTTCGCGGATCGGCGCGTCCTCGACGTGAAACGGGCCGAATACGGTGTTCTCGGTGGCGCCGGTCGGGCGGCGGTTGTTGATCGCATCGACCAGCATCGAAAGCCCGAGCGTGTCGGAGAGCAGGATGAATTCCTGCCGCTCGCCCGAGCAGATCTGACCGGTGCGGGTCAGGAAGTCGATGCCGTAGTCCCACTCGGCTTGGGTGAGTTCGACCTCCTTGGCGAAGGCGTGCAGGTGCTTGACGAGGCTCGCCATGACAGTAGCGAGACGCGGGCTGACATTTTGGCCCATACGGGCGTTGACGGCCTCGACGGAACCTTCCTCGGTGAAATAGGCATGCATGGTTTTCCTCCTCTCGCGCTCCGTTGGTCGGCGGCGCCTGATGATGGCTATTCCGGTCGCTGGCCAGCCCAGGCGCGGCGCAGCAGCGCGCGGATCGCGTCCCGCTCGACGGGACGCGGATTCCAGTACGGGTTCTTGACCGCCAGGTCGGCGGCGCGATCGAGGTCGGCCTCCTTCAGGCCGAAATCCTTCAGCGCGCGCGGCGCCCCGAGTTCTCCCGCCAGATCCCAGAGCCCGCCGCCGAGGTCACCGCCAAAAAGCGCCGCGGCCGGGGCGAGGGCGTCGGCGGCGGCCCCGGCATTATAGGCGGCCGAATGCGGCAGGATGATCGTGTGCGTTTCTGCGTGCGGCAGGTCGAAGCTGCCGCCGAGTGTGTGGCAGAGCTTGTGGTGCAGCGCCATGCCGACGGTACCGAGCACCGTGCCACAGAGCCAGGAGCCGTATAGCGCACCGCCACGGGCCTCGGGGTCACGGGGGCCGGCGACGATTCGCGGCAGCGCCTCCTTGAGTGCGCGGATGCCTTCGAGCGCCATCAGCGAGGCGACCGGGTTGCGGTCCTGTGCGTAGAGACCTTCGACGGCGTGCGCGATGGCGTTGAACCCGCTGGTCACGCTCATCGGCACCGGCAGGCCAAGCGTCAGGTCGGGGTCGTAGATCACCACCTCCGGCAGGATCGAGGCGTCGCGGACCGTGGTCTTCACCCCGTCCTCGGTCTGGCCGAGGATCGGCGTCACCTCTGAACCGGCGTAGGTGGTGGCGACGACGATCTGCGGCGCACCGTTGCGATACGCGATGGCCTTGCCGAGCCCGATCGTCGAGCCGCCGCCGAAGGCCACGACGCAGTCGGCGCCAGTCGCAGTAAAGGCCGCCATCGCCTTCACCGTCACCTCGACCGGCGTGTGCATCGCGGCTTCGGCGAAGACACCCGCCGCGAGTTCGCCGAGCGCGGCGGCGAGCGCCTCGGCATCCGCCTTCTGGTGCGGCGTCGAGAGGACGAGGGCGCGGGTTCCGCCCTGACCGGCGACTTCCTCCGCGACCCGGGAGAGGGTGCCCGGCCCGAAGACGATCCGGGCGGGGTTGGTGACATGGGTGAAGCCGGGGCGGGCGGTCCGGGCGGTATCGAGCATTGGAATCCTCCTCACGCGGCCGCGGCCGCGGGTTCGCCGGCCATATGCAGCCGGGCAACGACCTCGTCGAAGCGATGGCGCAGCGCCTCCGGCGTGCGGGCCGTAGCCGCGACGTAGAAATCGGGGCGCAGCAGAACGTAGCGCGCGTCGATCGCGTCGAGCCAGCGGGCATAGGTTCTCTCGACATCCACCGCGTCGCAATCGGTGCCCGGCGCGCCGATTCTGACCGTCCGGCCCCCGAGCGCTGCTAGCACCGCGCGCTGGTCGGCGGTGAGCGCCTCGGCCGGATCGACGTCGAGGCCGATCAACATCCAGCCCTGGCCGACCGCTTGGTCAAACCGGTCGCGTTTTCCGTTCGCCTCGACCACGCCCTGCACCGACAACTCGCCGGCATGGGCGGTCTCGTCGCACCAGACCCCGGCGCCGAGATGGCAGACATCGGTCGGGACCGGCGTGTTGCCGCGCGCCGCGAGGTCGGCCTTCATCCGCGCATCGCGTTTCGCCGCCTCCTCCGGATCGGAGATGCAGATGATCTTGCCGAGCTCCTGGCTGAAGTCGATGTAGTGCTTGGCATGCGCCAGCCGCTCGCTGGTGTAGCTGTCGAGAATCTCGCCGCCGAAGCGCCCCTCGAGGATGCCGTTCAGCCGCCAGCCGAGTGCTACCGCGTCGCGGAGGCCGGCGCACATCCCCTCGCCGGCGAAGGGCGGCATCAGATGGGCGGCGTCCCCGGCGATGGCGCAGCGGCCCTTGTTCCAGGTCTTCGCCCAGCGGGCCTGGAAGCGATAGACGGCGCTCCGCTCCAGCGTCGCGTTCTCGCGCGTCAGCCCCCAGGGAGCGAGAAGTCGCCAGGCGCTTTCCTCGCTGGCGATCTCCTGCGCCGACTCGCCCGGCAGCACCATGTATTCCCAGCGCCGCCGTCCCGGACCGCCCGGCACGATCGTGGTCGGTCGCTTCGGGTCGCAGAGCTGCCACTGCGAGGGCTCGGTCACGTATTCGCCATGCGGGATCATGTCGAGGATCAGCCAGTCGAAGAAATAGCCTTTGTCGACATTCTCAATTCCCAGGGCCTCGCGCACGAAGCTGTTCGCGCCATCGGCGCCCACCACGTATTTCGCCCGCACGCGCACCCGCGGACCGTTACCTTCCCTGGCGTTCGGACGCAGCCAGAGCGTCACGCCATCCGCGTCCTCGGCGAGATTGACCGCCGCCCAGCCGCGGATGTGGCTGACACTCGGCAGGTCGTCGGTGATCTTCGTCAGACGGCGCTCGAGGTCGGGCTGGTTGAACCAGTAACGCACGCGCCAGCCCGAGGCCGAGGTGCTCTGCCAGTCGACGATCTGCAGGTTCTCGCCCTGGGCATCGCGCCAGTAGTAGAGCTCGTCGTGGTAGTTGATCGCCGGATCGTTCTCCGAGTCGATGCCGAGCGTCGCGAGAATGCGCGCGATCTCGTGGTCGTAGGTCACCGCGCGGGGCCGGTCATAGGCCTCCTTCCAGCGCTCGATCAGCGTCACCTTCCTGCCCTGCCTTCCGAGCAGGATCGCCAGCATCGTGCCGACGGGTCCGCCGCCGACGATGGCGACATCCGCGTCGTAATGTGTCGACTCGGCATGAATATGCGTCGCTTCGGTCATCTTGGTCCTCCCGGATCGGGGCTGCCTTGGCCCAGTTCTCGCGCCGTCGCCTCAGGGTCGCCGGCCAATGAAGTGACCATACGTCAAAAATGAATGTTCGTCAATTTAGGATACATGGCTGATATGACGATCTGTCATATCATGGATTTTGCGCCAGATGCCAATAGGTTGGCGGTCAGATTGAAGCGCGTATCGGAACGCGGGCGTGCCATGCACTCCATTGTTCGAAGCTGAACATGATTCGTTTGCGAGCGTCGTCGGGACCGGCTAGAACTCGACCCGGAGGAGATGCCCGATGGACAGCACCGATCCGGAGCAACGCGAAGGCCGCGTGGCCCGCCGCCAGCGCCGCAATCGCGAAGCGCTGATCCGCGCGGCGCAGGTGGTGATGACCGAGAAGGGCGTCGACGGCGCCACCATGCTCGAGATCGCCGAGCGCGCCGATGTCGGGGCAGGCACGGTCTACAACTACTTCAAGTCGAAGGACGACCTCGCCATCGCCGTTCTCGAGACGCTGATGCACGACCTCGCGCTGCGCATCAAACAGGCGACGAAGGGTTTCGACGACCCCGCCGAGGTCTATGCGTTCGGTCTGCGCGCCGTACTAGAGACCGCCACCAGCGACGAGCGCTGGCGCCAGCTCCTCAACCGCTCGGAAGTGATCGCCGATACGATCTTTCGTGTCATGGGCCCCTTCGCGACCCGCGACCTCCGCCTCGCCATCGACGCCGGCCGCTTCCGCCTCGACGACCCGGCGCTGGTCTGGCGTCTCGCGACCCATGCCATCATCGGCGTCAGCCTCGCCGTGACAACCGGCACGCTGCCGTCGGACACCCTCGACGAGACCGTCGTCATCCTCCTCTGCATGACCGGCATGGGCGTCGAAGGTGCGCGAGAGCTCGCGGGACGACCCCGTCCGCGGATTGCGACGGCCTCACGTCGTGAAGCGGTGGACAAAGCCGCGAACTGAAGGGCCGAGCAATACCTCAAGTTCAATGTGTGCTCTCCACCGCGCTGCCAGATCCACGCGATGTCCACTATCGCCCTCTGCATCAGATGCGCTTCGGCGGCCTGCATGACGGCTCGGACGATTTCGATGGCCGGTTCTTTGCACCGATTCACTTGTCTCGGGACGGGTGGAGCGACGCGATGATGCGGCGACCGTCGCTCGACGCCTCGCTGATCAGCGCGGACGCCAACCGCGAGGACTGGATCGAGCCCGAGCGCTGGTCGCGGGAGGAGCAGGCCAGCCGCGCCGCCACGGAATATCCGGAGCCGCTGGAGCCCGGCGACGCCGGTGCAGCCGAACTACGTCTCGTCGGTCGATCCCGCCGCGCGCTGGTCCGCCGCGGATCGCGGCGAGGCACACTTCCTCTATTCTGCCAACTACCTCGTCGACCTCGCGAACGCCGTGATCGTCGACGTCGAGGCGACCGCGCCGATCCGGCAAGCCAAGAACAGGGCCGCGCGCGACATGATCGCGCTCACCCTCGACCGCTTCGGCCTCTACCCCGAGCGCCTGGTCGCCGACACCGCCTACGGCTCGGCCGAGACACTGGCCCGGCTCGTCCACGAGCAGGGCATCGAGCCCCACATCCCGGTGATCGGCAAAGCGCGCCGCGGCGGCGACGCCCTGAGCCGCGACGACTTCGTCTGCGATCTTCGCAAGGACGCCTATCGCTGTCCGGAGAGCAAGGGGGCTCCACCACTATTTACAACCGTTTCGCACCAAACTCAGCGGCGTCGGCGAGGGCGCCATGATGCGCTACCGCGCGAGCAAGACCCACTGCGATGCTTGCCCGCTGAAGCCGCACTGCACGCCGAAGGAACCCGGCCGAGCGATCATGCGCTCGATCGACGAGGGCGCACGGGACCTGGCGCGATCGATCGCCAAGACCGACGCCTTTCGTCGTCTCGCTATGTGCAAGAAAGAAGGTCGAGATGCTGTTCGCGCAGTTGAAGCGGATCCTGAAGCTCGATCGCCTGGGCTTGCGAGGACCGAACGGTGCCCGAGACGAATTCCTCCTTGCCGCCACCGACCAGGCTTGCCCGCCAGCTCGGCGAGCGACTGGCGGATCTCCGACCGACGCCGGGAAATCGTGGTCGAGGTCAGCATTCAGCGTTCCTTTTCGGGAGCGCTGCGGCGAGCAGATCGCGCCAGGTGGACGCGTCAATGACAATTACCGCTGGCTTCCGACAGCTTGCAACCAGAGCGCGCAGAAATCGATCGATCTCTCCAAATGGGCGATCGGACCGAAGGTGGGATATGTCGCGTCCATGTCGCACGGAGCGGGCGGGAATCTACCGGCACAATCGGTCGCAGATCGGAGTTGCGTGGATTTTGACCTGATGGTGATGCAACATGAGGAAGCGCTATCTGCCGAGTGGACTCGTCACAAGCGCCTGAAATTGCGAGAAAAATCTGGTAGCGGAGGAGGGACTTGAACCCCCGACACGCGGATTATGATTCCGCTGCTCTAACCGGCTGAGCTACTCCGCCACTGGCGCGCTTCCTATAGGGGGGCTTGGGCCGCGTCAAGCCGGCGCAACGTCAAAAGCTGGAGACTTTCGGGCCCGACTCGGACGGGGAAACCGCCGGCCGTTCGGGGGGTCAGAGCCGGTCGCGGAGGCCGTACCAGCTCATCGCGAGCACGAGGAGTGGCCAGCGGAGCGCGGGGCCGCCGGGGAATGGCGGCGACGGCAGGCCGGCGAAGAGGTCGAAGCGTTCGGCGCTGCCCGCCACCGCCTCGGCGAGGAGCTTGCCCGCGAGGGTCGCGATGGCGACGCCGTGGCCGGAGTAGCCGGCGGCGGAAAGGAGGCCGGGGCCGAGGCGCTGGAATGACGGCATCCGGCTCATGGTGATCGCGAGCGTGCCGCCCCAGGCGTGGGTGATCCGCAGGTCCGCCAGGTCGGGATAGATGCTCAGCATCCGGGGCCGAACGAGCCCGGAGATGTCGCGGGGGAAGCGGTAGCCGTAGCTCTCGCCGCCGCCGAAGAGCATCCGCCCGTCGGCGCTGAGCCGCCAGTAGTTCACGACGAAACGCGAATCCGCCGCCGCCATGCCTTCGGGGATGAGCTGCGCGCCGCGCGCCGCGCCAAGGGGTTCGGTCGCGATGAGAAAATTGTTGATCGGCATGGCTCGCGCCGCGATTTCGGGCATGAGATCACCGAGATAGCCGTTGCAGCAGACGAGCACATGCTCCGCCCGGACCTCGCCCTCCGCTGTCCGGACCCTGCCCCGCTCGACCGCGACCACGCGGCTCCACTCGCGGAGTCCGGCGCCCGCCGCCTCGGCCGCGCGGGCGAGGCCGAGGGCGTAGTTCAGCGGATGGAGATGCGCCGCTCCCCGGTCGAGCGCGCCACCGTGATAGACCTCGGTGCCGAGCGCCGCCGCGATACCGGCGCGGTCGAGCGGCTCGCAGTCCGCGTAGCCGTAGTCGCGCGCGAGCTTCTCCACCTCCGCGTGCGCCGTCGCCACGTCGCCTGCCCGGTGAACGGCGTGGACGATGCCGGGGCGATAGTCGCAGTCGATCGCATGGCGCGAGATCAGGTCGCGGACCGTCGCCTTCGCCTCCTCGGCGAGATCCCAGAGCAGCCGCGCCTTGTCGCGGCCCACGTTCGCCTCCAGCCAGTCCTGGTCGCGCCGCTGTCCGGACCCGACCTGACCCCCGTTTCGTCCCGAGGCGCCCCAGCCAAGCCGCTGCGCTTCGAGCAGCACCACGCGATACCCCCGTTCGGCGAGATGCAGCGCCGCCGAGAGCCCGGTATAGCCGCCGCCGATCACGCAGACATCCGCCACCTCCGCGCCCCGAAGCGCGGGTCTTTCGCGGATGCCGATCGCGGTCTCGGCGTACCAGCTCGCCGGATAGGCGCCGGGCGCGTCGTTCGCGGTCAGGAGGTCGAGGCGGGACATGGCCGAAGCTTGAGAGGGGACAAGGGCGGGCTCAGACGTTCAGCAGCAGATGATCCCGCTCCCAGGGGCTGATCACGCGGAGGAAGGTCTCGACCTCGTCGCGCTTGATCGCCTGATAGAGCGCGCAGAACTCATGCCCCAGCACTTGCGTCATCTCCGGCGCCTCGTCGAAATGATCGAGCGCGGCGAGCAGGTCGCGGCCGAGCGCGCGGGGCCGGTGATAGGCCTCTCCCGCCACCGCCTCGCGCGGCTTCATGGCTTGAGTGATCCCGAGATAGCCGCAGGCGAGCGAGGCCGCGAGCGCGAGATAGGGGTTGCAGTCCATGCCGACGACACGGTTCTCGACCCGACGGGCGTCGGGATGGCTGATCGGCACGCGGATGCCCGTGGTGCGGTTGTCCGGCCCCCATTCGAGGTTGATCGGCGCGGCGCCGCCGGGAACGAAGCGGCGGTAGCTGTTCACATAGGGCGCGAAGACGGCGAGCACGATCGGCACGTAGCGCTGCAGCCCGGCGACGAAGCCGTGGAAGGCATCGGTCGGCCCGCCGTTCTCGCCGGTGAAGATGTTGCGGCCCGTGGCTATGTCGACCACCGACTGATGGATATGCATCGCCGAGCCCGGCTCGTCCTGCATCGGCTTGGCCATGAAGGTCGCGAAGCAGTTGTTGCGGAGCGCGGCCTCGCGGATCGTGCGCTTGAAGAAGAACACCTGATCGGCGAGTTTCACCGGATCGCCGTGCAGCAGGTTGATCTCCACCTGGCCGGCGCCGCCTTCCTGGATGATCGTGTCGATCTCGAACCCCTGCGCCTCGGCGAATTCGTAGATGTCGTCGATGACCTTGCCGTATTCGTCGACCGCCGACATCGAATAGGCCTGGCGCGAGACCATCTGCCGGCCGGTCCGGCCCACCGGCGGTTCGATCGGCTCGTTCGGATTGAGGTTCGGCTTGATCAGGTAGAACTCCATCTCCGGCGCTACCACCGGCCGCCAGCCGCGCGCCTCGTAGAGCCCGACGACGCGCTTGAGCACATTGCGGGGCGAGACCGGGACGGCCTTGCCGCTCAGATCCTCGACGTTGTGGATGACCTGCAGCGTGATGTCGTCGGCCCAGGGCGCGGCCGTGGCGGTCGCGTAGTCGGGCTTCAGCACCATGTCGCTCTCGGTCCATTGCATCACGTCGTGCATGTCGACGTAATCGCCCGAGATCGTCTGATGGAAGATCGAGGTCGGCAGGAACATCCGGTCCTCGCGGACGAATTTCGCCGCCGGCATCGCCTTGCCGCGCGACATGCCGGCGATGTCGGGGACGATGCATTCCACCTCCTCGATGCGGCGTCCGGCGAGCCATTCGCGGAAGGTCTCCGGCAGCCTCGCGTTGAATTCGGCGGGGGAAGGCGGGGGCATGTGGGTCCTCAGAGTTTGCCGACCGGCACGCGCGCGGCGCCGGCCGCCTCCGCGAGCAGGCACAGCCAGTCATGGGCGAGATGCGCCGCGGCGAGCGCGGTGATCTCGGCGTGGTCGAAGGGCGGCGAGACCTCGACGAGGTCCATGCCGACGAGGTTGAGCCCGGCGAGGCCGCGGACGAATTCGAGCGCCTGCCAGCTCGCGAGCCCGCCCGGAACCGGCGTTCCGGTACCCGGCGCGAAGGCCGGGTCGAGCCCGTCGATGTCGAAGGAGAGATAGACCGGCGCACCGCCCGCCCGCTCCCGGACGGCGGCGATCGCGGCGCCGATCCCCTCGCGATGGACCCAGGGCGCGCTCAGGATCTGGAGTCCTTCGTCGGACTCGTGGAAGGTGCGGATGCCGACCTGCGTCGAGCGCGCCGGATCGACGATGCCCTCGCGGATCGCCCGGCCCATCATCGTGCCGTGGTCGATCCGGCCCGGATCGTCGGGCCAGAGGTCGCCATGCGCGTCGACCTGCACGAGCGCGAGTGGTCCGTGGACCGCGGCATGCGCGCGCAGAAGCGGCCAGGCGATGAAGTGATCGCCACCGAGCGTCAGCAGCTTCGTCCCCGTCGCGAGGATAGCCGCCGCCTGCGCCTCGATATCGGGCGCGACGGTCTCGGGATGGTGCGGATCGATGAAGGCGTCGCCGTGGTCGATGACCGCGAGCGTCTCGAAAGGGTCGAAGCCGAAGGGGAAGGCCCTGAGTTCCGCGAGTTGCACCGAGGCCGCGCGGATCGCGCGGGGGCCGAGGCGGCAGCCGGGCCGGTAGGTGACGGAGGCGTCATAAGGCACGCCCCAGACCGCCACGTCCACGCCGTCGAGATCGCGCGTATACCGCCGGCGCAGGAAGGAGAGCGCGCCGCCATAGGTCATCTCCGCCCAGCGCGCCCGGTTGTCGCGCGCCCGGAACGCCTGATCGCCCTTCTCAGCCATCCCGCTTCGTCCCGCGCCGCATCTGCCAGGTGGCGATACCGACGCCGATCGCGACGATGGCGATGATGATCGTCGCGAGCGCGTTGATGTCGGGGCTGACCCCGAGGCGGACCTTGGAGAAGATCACCATCGGCAGGGTCGAGGCGCCGGGGCCGGTGACGAAGCTCGCCACCACGAGATCGTCGAGCGAGAGCGTGAAGGCCAGCAGCCAGCCGGCGACGAGCGCGGGGGCGATGACGGGGATCGTGATGTCGAAGAACACCCGCGCCGGTCTCGCGCCGAGGTCCATCGCCGCTTCCTCGAGGCTCTCGTCGAGGCTCGCCAGCCGGCTTTGCGCCACGACGGTGACATAGGCCATGCAGAAGGTCGTATGCGCGATGATGATCGTCGTCATGCCCCGCCCCGCCGGCCAGCCGATCAGCTGCTCCATCGAGACGAAGAGCAGGAGCAGCGAGAGCCCGGTGATGACCTCGGGCATGACGAGCGGCGCGGTCGACATGCCGGTCAGGATCGCCCTACCCCGGAACGGCCCGAAGCGCGTCAGCACGAAGGCCGCGAGCGTGCCGAGAATGGTCGCCAGCGTCGCCGAGGACATCGCGACCTTGAGACTGATCCAGGCAGCGGAGAGGATCTGCGGATCGCGGAACAGTTCGCCGTACCACTTGGTCGAGAATCCGCCCCAGACGGTGACGAGCTTGCTCTCGTTGAAGCTGAAGATGACGAGCGAGAGGATCGGCGCGTAAAGGAAGGCGAAGCCGAGGATCACGATGGCCGGCAGCAGGATGCCCTTGCGCATCTCAGTCCTCCGTCCGCTGCTGCGCCGAGCGCAGGATCATGATCGGGACCACGAGGGCGACCAGCATCGCGATCGCCACCGCGCTCGCCGTCGGCCAGTCGCGGTTCGAGAAGAATTCGTTCCAGAGCACGCGCCCGATCATCAGCGTATCCGGCCCGCCCAGCAGTTCCGGGATCACGAATTCGCCGATCGCCGGCACGAAGACCAGCATGAAGCCCGCGATGATCCCCGGCATCGAGAGCGGCAGCGTCACATGCAGGAAGGTCGTCAGCGGCCGGGCGCCGAGATCGGCCGAGGCCTCCAGCAGCGCCTCGTCGAGCTTCACGAGATTGGCGTAGAGCGGCAGGATCATGAACGGCAGATACGTATAGACGACACCGAGATAGACGGCGAAATTCGTCTGCAGGAGCACCAGCGGCTGATCGATGATCCCGGTCCAGATCAGGAAATTGTTGATGACCCCGTTCGAGCGCAGGAACCCCTGCCACGCGTAGACGCGCAGGAGGAACGAGGTCCAAAACGGCAGGATCACCAGCATGAGCAGGATCGACCGCGGGCCCTCGGGCTGGCGCGCGATGTAATAGGCGATCGGATAGCCGATCAGGAGCGCGATCACCGCCGAGATGAAGGCGAGCCGGATCGAGAAGAAATAGGCGGTGATGTAGAGCGGATCGTCGAAGAGATAGGCGTAGTTCCCGAAACTCAGCGTGACGACGAGCTGGCTCTCGATCCATTCCCAGATCGGCAGATAGGGCGGCATCGCGATCGCCGGCTCGCTGACGGAGAGCTTGGCAACGACGAGGAACGGGATCAGGAAGAAGACGAGAAGCCAGAGCATCGGCACCGCGACGACGAGCCCGCGCCCGCCGAGGCCGAGCCGCCGGAGCAGCGCGGCGGTCCAGCGCAGCGGCGGAATGCGCTCGATCACATCGCTCATCGCGTCAGCACCACGCCGGCGTTGTCCGCCCAGGACGCCCAGACATCCTCGTGCCAGGTGATCGTGTCCTCCTCGTGGCGCGACAGGTTCGCGCGCGTCGCATGGACGTATTTCCCGCTCGCGAGCTTCAGGCGATAGATCGAGAGATTACCCATATAGGCGACCTCCTCGACATAGACGGGAAAGGCATTGCGGACCCCCTCGGGCCGTTCCCGCGTCAGCCGGATCTTCTCGGGGCGGATCGCGTACCAGAGCTTCTGGTCGATCGTGCAGGAGACGCCGTGCCCGACATGGACCGGGCCCTGGAGCTCGGGGACATCGAGGCGGACATAATCCACCTCGTCCTCGCTCACCCGCCCCTCGAACATGTTCACCGAACCGATGAAATCGGCGACGAAACGTGAATCGGGATGTTCGTAGATCTCGGGCGGTTCGCCAACCTGCACGATCTGACCCGCGTTCATGACGCCGATCCGGCTCGCCAGCGTCATCGCCTCCTCCTGGTCGTGGGTGACGACGATGAAGGTGACGCCGAGCGTCTCCTGGATCTTGATGAGCTCGAACTGCGTCTCCTCGCGCAGTTTCTTGTCGAGCGCGCCGAGCGGCTCGTCGAGGAGCAGGAGCTTCGGCCGTTTCACGAGGCTCCGCGCGAGCGCCACCCGCTGCCGCTGGCCGCCCGAGAGCTGATGCGGCTTGCGGCCGGCGAAGGGCGTGAGCTGCACGAGCTTCAGCATCTCGGCGACCTTCTCCATCGCCTCCGCCTTCCTCACCCCGTCGCGGAACAGGCCATAGGCGACATTCTTCTCCACCGTCATGTGCGGGAACAGCGCGTAGGACTGGAACATCATGTTGGTCGGGCGCTCGTAGGGCGCCTTGCCGGCCATGTCCTGCCCGTCGATCTCGATCCGCCCCTCGGTCGGCGTCTCGAACCCCGCGAGCATCCGGAGCAGCGTCGATTTCCCGCACCCCGATCCGCCGAGCAGGCAGAAGAGCTCGCCCTTGTAGATGTCGAGGCTCACGTCATCGACGGCGTAGAAATCCCCGAACCGCTTGGTGACCTTCGATATTCGCACGAAGGGCGGCTCGGCGCCGCTGATCCAGGGTTTTGACGTGACAGGGAGAACAGGGCTGTTCATGCAAGCTCCGCGTGCGAGCGGCGCGACCCTCCTCCGCGCCGGTTCGCCCGAGCTTAGGCGGGACGCGCCGAGGCTGTAAAGCGTCGCGCCGCCGCGGGACCGGGGAGAACCGGGTTTCGCCATGCGAAGGCCGGATCCCGCGGGACCCGGCTCCCGTATCGCGAAGAAAAGCCCGTGTGCGATCGACTTACTGGCCGGTCTTCACCGTGGTCCAGAGCCGGGTGATCACCCGGTCGGTCCGCGCGTCATAGACCTCGGTCGGGAACAGCTTCGCAAGTACGTCCGGCGTCGGGAAGATCGCCGGATCGTCCCGGACCTCCGCGTCCACCAGCGGCATCGCGGCGGTATTGGCATTCGCGTACCAGACATAGTTGGTGATGTCGGCGGTGACCTGCGGGTCCATGATGAAGTTGATCCAGGCGAGCGCGCCTTCGGGATTGGGCGCGTCGGCCGGGATCGCCATCATGTCGAACCACTGCTGCGCGCCTTCCTTCGGCACCGAATAGGCGATCTCGTTGCCGTTGCCCGCCTCCTCCGCCCGCGCGGCGGCGATGAAGACATCACCCGAGAAGCCGAGCGCGAGACAGGTCTCGCCGTTCGCGAGGTCGGATATGTACTGCGAGGAATGGAAATAGCGGACGAAGGGCCGGATCGCCTGGAGCGTCTCGGCGGCCTTCTCGAGATCCGCGGTCTCCTTGCTCAGGGGATCGAGGCCGAGATAGGCGAGCACGCTCGGGATGACCTCGGAGGGGGAGTCGAGCAGCGAGATGCCGCAATCGGCGAGCTTCTCCGCGTACTGCGGATCGAAGATCAGCGACCAGCTGTCCGTCGGCGCATCCTCGCCCAGCCGCTCGGCGACTTTTCCGGCATTGTAGCCGATGCCGTTGGTGCCCCACATGTAGATGACGCCATGCGCGTTCTCGGGGTCATAGGCCGCCGCCTGCTTCATGAGCTCGGGGTCCATGTTCGCGAGGTTCGGCAGCTTCGACTTGTCGAGCGGCTGATACACGCCCGCGGCGATCTGCCGCTGCAGGAACTGGCTCGTCGGCACCACGACATCGTAACCGGAACGGCCGGCCAGCAACTTCGCCTCCAGCGTCTCGTTCGAATCGTAGACGTCGTAGACCACCTTCATCCCCGTCGCCGCTTCGAATTTCGCGACGGTATCCTCGGCGATATAGTCCGACCAGTTGTAGACATGGACGACATTCTCCTGCGCCAGCGCCGGGACGGCGGCCGCGGCGAGGAGAAGGCTAGCTAGGCTGAGACTGCGGAGCATCGGAGATCCTTGTAGCAGCGGAAAGTGGACATTCAGACGCCGAGGCGATCGCGCAGACCGTACCACCATGAGCCGAGCATGGAATAGGGAACTCGGAAACGTTGTCCGCCCGGGAAGGGAACCCAGGGCACGGCGGCGAATGTGTCGAAGCGCCCGGCGTCGCCGTCGATCGCGCTCGCGATGATCCGGCCGAAGAGGTGGCTGCCCACGACGCCGTGGCCGCTGTAGCCGGCGGCGAAATAGGTGCTGGCCCCGAGCCGGCCCATCTGCGGCACCCGGCTGAAGGAGATCGCGCAGTTCCCCGACCAGGCGTAGTCGATCCGCGCACCGGCGAGATCGGGGAAGACCTTCGCGAGATTGGGCTGGATCTTCGCCCTGATGTCGGCGGGGTCGGTGCCGCCATAGACGGTGCCGCCGCCGAAGAGCAGCCGCCCGTCCGCGCTCAGCCGGTAGTAGTCGAGAATGTAGCGGATATCCTCGACGCAGACCCCGGTCGGGAGCAGCGCCGGGCCGCGTTCTCCCAGCGGTTCCGTGGCGATGATCTGCGTCGAGAACGGCATGACCCGCGTGTCGAGGTCCGGCACGACCGGCCCGAGATAGGCGTTGCCTGCGAGGAGCAGCAGCTTCGGCCGGACCACGCCGCCCGCGAGGTGGAGCACCGGCCTGCCCTCCACCGCCTCGATCCGCTCGACGCGGCTCCGCTCATGGATGACGCCGCCCTCGCGCTCGAAGGCCGCCGCCTCGCCGAGCGCGAGATTGAGCGGATGCATGTGGCCGCCGGTCGGGTCGAGCATGCCGCCCGCGTAGAAATCGGTGGCGACATGGCGGCGGATCTCGGTCGCGTCCAGCATCTCGAAATTGTCGAGCCCGTGGCGGCGCCAGAGCGCCTGTTTCGCCTCCAGTTCGGCCATGTGCCTCGGCGTCAGCGCCGCGAAGAGATTGCCGTCGCGCAGGTCGCAATCGATCGCATATTTCGCGATCCGCTCGCGGATGATCTCGCCACCCTCCTGCACCAGCGAGGCGACGAAACCCGCCGTTCCGGCGCCATAGCGGCGTTCGATCGTGTCGAGCCCGGCGTTCAGCCCGTTGACGATCTGGCCGCCGTTGCGACCCGAGGCACCCCAGCCGACCCGTTCGGCTTCGAGGATCATCACCTCGTGACCCTTCGCCGCCAGATCGATCCCGGCGGAGAGGCCGGTGAATCCCGCGCCGACGATACAGACCCCGGGCGCCGCCTCGCCCCGGAAAGCGCGCCGCTCAGGGGCGGGATTGGCGCTCGCCGCGTAATAGCTGGGCGGGTAGTCGGTCATGGCCATCCGGTCTTCTCCAGCTGGGGTTTTCGCCGGGATGGCCTCGGCTTCCGCCCCGGTTTTCGGCGCGGCGGGCACATCCGCCTTCGCCGCGACGTGCTTCTTCGCGCCGGATCGGCCTTTCCAGCCGGGCTGGCCGAGCGCCTTGCGCACGAGACGACGGCAGAGCGCCTTGTCCGCGGCGCCGGGCTCGGGCAGGTCGCCGACCGGGCGGAGCCGCGTCCAGTCCGGCTCCTCGAGGAAATCCGGCGTGTCGAAACCGGGGAACCGCTCCGCGAGCCAGCGGTTCGTCGCCGCCGCTTCTTCGAAGATCCGCCGCCCGAGATCCGCGACCATGAAGCTCCGGCTGGTATCGTCCCCGGCTTCGCGCAACTCGCGCAGGATGCGGTTCGCCGTCGCCGCGGGCAGCGCCGCCTCCGGATTCCCGGTCGAGTCGCGGAGGAAATCGCGCGCGTAGCGCACCGCGCCGATCGCCCGGACGCCCGCCTTCGGATTGACGAGCGCGGGCGCGGCGGCGCCGTCGCCCAACGCCGCGAGCCGCGCCTCCTCGAAGTTGGTCACGGCGCCCGGCTCGAACCCGAAGACCTTCTGGGCGAAATGCTCGACCGCGCCGAGCCGCTTCACGCCGCCGTCGAAGGGAAGGCAGCGCACGCATTCTTCGCCGAACCGGGCCTGCCACGCCTCGACGATGCGCCGGTACTCGGTCCGCCGCCGCGCGATCGTCTCCCAGAACTCGGCGATCGGCTGATCGGCGCGGCCGAAACGGGCGAACTGGTTATAGGCGGATTCGACATATTCCCACTGCGGCCGGGCGTAGATCACCACCGTCCTCCGCGCCTCCGGGAAGAGCTTGCGCAGCTTCGCGACGACGACCGGCGCCAGGGATTCGCGGAAGGCCTCCGAGGAGATCAGGACGCGCGGCGCGGCGCTCGCCTCGATCTCGTCCCGGACATCGACCCACCCGCCCCGGCGGGCGTCGAACTGTCCGGGCGCGTGCAATTCATAGGCGAGATTGTGATGACCGTAGAGCGTCACCGGCTGGCGCGGCTGCCCGCGCGTCGGATAGAGCACGCCGAGCGCCTCGATTGCCGCGTGGTTGCGCGCGAAGCCGCGCTGGATCGCGGTGGTCGCGGTCTTCGGGAGGCCGACGTGCAGATGGATGTGCCGGGTCATCGCGGCCGCCGCGCGGTTCGCCCGGCCCCGCGCGCGGGGATCACCGGCGCCTTGGGCGGCCGCTTGGGCGGCTCATCCGCCATCAGACCGTCTCCAGATAGCTCTCGTGCTCGAACGGGCTGATCTGCTGGCTGAAGACCTGCAGCTCCTGCCGCTTCATGCCCGCGAACTGTTCGCGCAGGATCGGGGCGAAGATCCTGCTGTTGCTCTTCGAGCGTTCGAAGGCTTCGATTGCGAGCTTCCAGTCGGCGGGAAGCGTCGCGCCGGAGGTTTCGTCCTCGGTGCTCACCAGCGGATCGGGCGGTGCGATGCGCCGCTCCATGCCTTCGAGCGCACCCCCGAGGATCGCCGCCAGCACCAGATAGGGATTGGCATCGGCGCCGGCCACGCGATGCTCGATCCGCCGCGCGGCGCCCGGGCCGCCAGGGATACGCACGGCGGCGGAGCGTGTCTCGTAGCCCCAGCAGACCTCCGAGGGCGAATGCGCGTTCGGCTGCAGCCGCCGGTAGGAATTGAGATGCGGCGCGAAGATGAGGCTCGACCCGCGCATCGTGGCGAGAAGCCCGCCCACCGCGTGCCGCATGAGCTCCGATCCCTCGCTTCCGCCATCGTCGAAGACATTGCGCCCGTCGCGGTCGAGCAGGCTGAAATGCACGTGGAACCCGTTGCCCGCCCGGTCGAGGAACGGCTTGGCCATGAAGCTCGCCGCGAGGCCGTACTTGCGCGCGATCCCCTTCACGAAACGCTTGAAGTAGAGCGCGTCATCCGCCGCCTTCAGGGGGTCGGGGACATGGAGGAGGTTGATCTCGAACTGCCCGCCGCCGTTCTCGGAGATCGCGCTGTCCACCGGGATGCCATGCGCGTCGCAGGCGGCGTAGACATCGGTGAAGAAGGCCTCGAAATGGTCGAGGTCGTCGATGCAGAGCGCGCCGTCGCCGTCGAGCAGTTTGTGCGTGACCGGCGATCTCGGCGGCGAGGGCACCTCCCCCGTCGTATCGACGAGATAGAACTCCAGTTCCATCGCCACCACCGGCGTCAGCCCCAGCGCCGCGAACCGCTCGTAGACCGCGGCCAGCGCGCGCCTCGGATCACCGAGGAAGGGCGTCCCGTCCTCGCAGAGCATCCAGAGCGGCAGGAGCGCGGTCGGGCTCCCGAGCCAGTTCATCGGCAGGAAGCCCCGTCCGGTCGGAACGCAGAGCCCGTCGAGATCGCCCATCTGGTAGACGAGCGGATTGCCCGCCCAGTCCTCGCCCCAGATGTCGAGGCAGGCGATGGAATAGGGCATGCGCATCTGGCCTTCGAGCACCTTGCGGGTCTGCGCGACCGGAACCCGCTTGCCGCGCAGAATTCCGTTCAGGTCGCAGACCGCCGCGCGCAGGCTGGTGATCTCCGGCCGGCGCTCCAGCCATTCCAGGGCATTGTTCGGGTCCAATTTCCTCTCCGGCTGCTGCTACGGCTTGATCGCCGAGTTAACATCGGACCGCGCGCGGTTCCAACCCCGGAGCTTCGACGCGCGCGCGGCGCCTTCGCGCAGGTCGGGCCCCGCCCCCGGGGGTTTACTTAAGCTCCGATTACACTAGACCTGCCCCGTTACCCGCCGCCGCTTGCGAGCAACCACCCGCCGATGCCGAAAACGCAAGAGTTCAAGCCAAGCCGCCGTGTCATGGTCGCCCGGTCCCGGAGCAAGCATCCGCCGACCCTCCAGGTCGGCGCGCTCTGCTATCGGCGCACGGCCAGGGGCCTGCGGATCCTGCTCATCACCAGCCGCGACACCGGCCGCTGGGTGATCCCCAAGGGCTGGCCGATGCGCAATCGCACGGAGGCGAGCGCCGCCGCGCGCGAGGCCTATGAGGAAGCGGGCCTGCGTGGCGAGATTTCCGAGCGCAGCGTGGGCTTCTACACCTACCCCAAGCGGATTCGCGGCGAGCAGAGCTTTCCCTGCGTCGTCCGCGTCTACCCGCTCGAAACCCGCGAGCGGCTGAAGAAATATCCGGAAACGGGGCAGCGTCGGGTGAAATGGTTCCGCCCCCGCAAGGCGGCGGGCAAGGTTCGCGAACCGGAACTCGCCCGCATCCTGCGCGAGTTCGACCCTGACAAGGGCGCGGAAGCCCCACCGCCGCTCGTCTATCTCACCGGCGACATCTCCGGATGATCGGGAGTGCCGTGAGCGGCGTCGGGATCAGTCCTTCGCGCCGCCCTCGGCGGGAAAGGGCGTGATCTCCGCGACGATCACCGCGTTCTCGGCCAGCGCCCGCGCCATCAGCCCGCGCTCCTCCTCCGGCACCTCGTGTCCGCCTTCGAGACGGTCTTCCAGCGTCCCGTAACCGGTCACGTCGAGCGGCGCCATATCGGCGGCCTTGAGGAGCGCCACGGTCTCCCGCACCGCCTCCTCCTCGTCGACGCCGGAAGCATAGCAGAGGATGCCCGCGCCGCCCGAGCCCTCGGGCAGCCCGTCGCCCGGCTTGCGTCCGACCTGGACGAGGAGCGTGTAGACGCGCTGCTCGCGTTTCGGCTTTGTCTCCTCGGCCATCGTTCCCCTCGTCCCCGGCCGCGGCGCCCGCCCCGTCACCCGGTCAGTCAGCCCGATCAATCGCCCCGGTCAGTCCCGGAGCAACTCGTTGATGCTGGTCTTCGAACGCGTCCGCTCATCCACCCGCTTGACGATCACGGCGCAGTAGAGGCTCGGGCCGGGGCTGCCATCCGGGAAGGGCTTGCCGGGCAGGCTCCCCGCGACCACCACCGAATAGGGCGGTACCTCGCCATAGAAGATGTCGCCGGACGCGCGGTCCACGATCTTGGTCGACTTGCCGATGAAGACGCCCATGCCGAGCACCGAGCCTTCGCGCACGATACAGCCCTCGACCACTTCCGAGCGCGCGCCGATGAAGCAGTTGTCCTCGATGATCGTCGGCCCCGCCTGCATCGGCTCCAGCACGCCGCCAATGCCGACGCCGCCCGAGAGATGGACGTTCTTGCCGATCTGCGCGCAGGAGCCGACCGTGGCCCAGGTATCGACCATCGTGCCCTCGTCCACATAGGCGCCGAGGTTCACGAAGGAAGGCATCAGCACCACGCCCGGCGCGATATAGGCCGAGCGGCGCACGACGGCGCTCGGCACGGCCCGGAAGGCGGCGGCGCGCCAGTCATGCTCGGTCCAGCCGAGGAACTTCGAATCGACCTTGTCCCACCAGCCGCCGCCCTGCGGTCCGCCCGACTGCTGGGCCATGTCCTGAAGACGGAAGCCGAGCAGCACCGCCTTCTTCGCCCACTGGTTCACCTGCCAGACGCCGTCGCCGCCCTTCTCCGCGACACGGATGCGGCCCTTGTCGAGCCCTTCGAGCACGGTTTCGATCGCCGCGCGCGTCTCGCCGCCTGTCTGGGGCGTGATGGTGTCGCGCGCTTCCCAGGCGGATTCGATCGCGGTCTCAAGCGTCGCGGTGTCAAGGTCGGTCATGGTCATCCGTCTTTCCAGTTCCGGCTGGCAGGCTTCGGCGGCAAGCTATAATTGCGTAACATCGGGGTGGCAATCTCGCCGAACTCGCCCACGACCATTCGCCAACGAGGCAGGAATTCCATGGCCAAACTGAGCGGAACCCAGCACCGCTTCCCGGACGCCGCGGCGGATCAGGCGCAGGTAGAGCGGCAGCGCGACACGCCGCAGACGCTCTCGCCGAGCTATCGGCTCGCCTTCCTCGATCCCGATTTCCTGAAGCGGGAGGAACTGCGTCCCGTCCGGCTGCAACTCGAACTGCTGAAGCCCGAGCTTGAGATGCAGGACCGGGGAATCGTCTCGACCGTCGTCGTCTTCGGCGGCGCGCGCATTCCGGAGCGGCCCGGCGATGCCCGCGCGCCGGGTCTCGCCGGACTGGCGCATTACTACGAGGTGGCCCGGGAGTTCGCGCGTCTCGTGACACTCGCCTCGCTCGACAGCGGCTGCACCGAGAACGTGATCTGCGGCGGCGGCGGTCCGGGGGTGATGGAGGCGGCGAACCGCGGCGCGGCGGAGGCCGGCGGCTGCTCGATCAGCCTCAACATCGTGCTGCCGCACGAACAGGCGCCGAACCTCTACGGCACGCCGGACCTGAACTTCAACTTCCATTATTTCGGCATCCGGAAGATGACCTTCCTGATGCGGGCGCGGGCCGTCGCGGTCTTCCCCGGCGGCTTCGGCACGCTCGACGAGCTTTTCGAGACGCTGACCCTCGTGCAGACCCAGCGGATGGCGCCACTGCCGATCCTGCTCTTCGGCGAGGAGTTCTGGCGGCGGATCGTGGACTGGGACGCGCTGGCCGAGTCGGGCACGATCTCGCCCGAGGATCTGAACCTCTTCCGCTTCGTCGAGACGGCGGAGGAGGCGATGGCGGCGATGCGCGACTGGCCCGGCGAGCCGGAGTGACGGTCGCGCGGTCTTCGCCGGCGTCCCTGTGATCGTCCCGGTGAGCGTTCCATGTCGCCGCGGGGCTCGCGCTTTCGTGAGCCCCGGCTTGCGCCCCTCCCCCGGCCCGGCCTAGCCTCGCGCCAAGGCCGGCGCGGACCGGCATCCGGAGGACGATCATGACCGAACCGACGCCTGGCTTCGACACCCTGCAGATCCATGCCGGGTCCAAACCCGATCCCGCGACCGGCGCGCGCCAGACGCCGATCTACCAGACGACCGCCTATGTCTTTCGCGACGCGGATCACGCGGCGAAGCTCTTCAACCTCGAAGAGGTGGGCTACATCTACTCGCGCCTGACCAACCCCACGGTCTCGGTGCTGCAGGAGCGCGTCGCCGCGCTCGAAGGCGGGGTCGGCGGGGTCGCCTGTTCCTCCGGCCACGCGGCGCAGATCCTCGCGCTCTTCCCGCTGATGTCGCCCGGCAAGGACATCATCGCCTCGACCCGGCTCTACGGCGGCACGGTGACGCAGTTCTCGCAGAGCATGAAGCGCTTCGGCTGGGACGCGCGTTTCGTCGATTTCGACGACCTCGCCGCGATCGAGGAGGCGGCCTGCGACGACACCCGCGCGATCTTCTGCGAAAGCGTCTCGAACCCCGGCGGCTATGTCACGGACATTCCGGCGGTCGCCGAGGTCGCGAAGCGGCTCGGCGTGCCGCTCATCGTCGACAATACCTCGGCCACGCCCTGGCTCTGCCGCCCGATCGAGATGGGCGCGGATATCGTCGTCCATTCCACGACGAAATATCTCTCGGGCAATGGCACGGCCATGGGCGGGCTCGTCGTCGACTCGGGCAATTTCGACTGGAGCGCCTCGGACAAGTTCCCGAGCCTGACCGCGCCGGAGCCGGCCTATCACGGGCTGCGCTTTCAGGAGACCTTCGGCGCGATGGCCTATACCTTCCACGGCATCGCCATCGGCCTGCGCGATCTCGGCATGACGCAATCGCCGCAGAACGCCTTCCTGACGCTCCTCGGAATCGAGACGCTGTCGCTCAGGATGGCGCGGCACGTCGAGAACGCGGTCAAGGTCGCAAGCTGGCTCGAAGCCGATCCGCGCGTCTCGTCGGTGAGCTACGCGGGGCTCCCCTCCTCGCCCTGGCACGACCGGGTGCAACGGCTCTACCCCAAGGGGGCGGGGGCGATCTTCACCTTCGCGGTCAAGGGCGGCTATGACGCCTGCGTGAGGCTCGTCGACAGCGTGAAACTCTTCAGCCATGTCGCCAATCTCGGTGACACGCGGTCGCTCATCATCCACTCCGCTTCCACCACCCACCGCCAGCTGACGCCCGAGCAGCAGGAGGCGGCGGGCGCGGGTCCGGACGTGGTGCGGCTCTCGATCGGGATCGAGGACGCGGCGGACCTCATCGGCGATCTCGACCAGGCGCTGGCCGCCGCGACGCGCTGAGGCGACGGGAGCCGGGGGCGCGACACCCTGGCTCCTTCGCTTCCGGCTCAGATGAGCAGGAAATCCTCCTCCGTCAGATCGCCCGCGTAACCGGCGAGCGTGATCGTCAGCACGGGATCGTCGTAGGGCTCGAGCTCGTATTCGGTGAGAAGCACTTCGACGACGGTGTCCGTGGTGCCGCCGTTGGTGACGTGGCGATAGGTGATCTCGTTGACCTCCAGGCTCGCATCCTCTCCGCCGAAGCTCAGGCTCTGGCCCCCGGTGTGGATCGCGATCCGGTCGCCCTCGGACCTGTCGAAATCGGTGACCGTCCCGAGTTGGCCATAGGTTCCGGTTATGAAACCCTCTCTCATGTCAGAATGTTCCCAGATCTCGGTCGTGAACTCGAACCGGTCCGCGCCCGCGCCGCCGGTCATCTCGACGCTGGCGCCCCTCAGGGAGCCTTCCCGCTGGTACGTGCCGTCACCCGCGACCAGCCTGTCGTCGCCACCGCCGCCCTCGAGCACGTCGGTCGCCCGGAACAGCATCGCGAAGTTGTTCTGGTCGTAATAGATGATCGAGCCGCCGGAGTAGATCACGTCGTTGCCGGCACCGCCGCTCAGCACCTCGAGCGTGTCTCCGAGGCCATAGGGCGGCTCCTCGGCCTCGGAAACGTCGATGGGAAGGTGCAGCCCGCGACCGCCATGGATGACATCGTCTCCGCCGCCGCCGTCGACGACGTTGAGCCCGTAGTTGACCCGGATCTCGTTCGCCTCCGCGTCGCCGGTGATGGTATCATCGCCATTCCCGGTCTCGACATTCTCGATCGAAATAAGTGTATCGGTGCCCGAGACCCCCTCGGCGCGCGCGGTTCCCGCGGCGAGGTCCACGTCGATGTTCCGGTCGAGATAGGGGGTCGTATTGTCCCCGCCGGTGTAACCGATGAATTGCGGATAGATGAGAGTATCGGTCCCGGCCCCACCGTCGATCCGGTCGGCGCCATCGTCGGGCGGCAGCCAGTCGGGGTCGTCGAGATACTCAGCGACGATCAGGCGCCCGTCGAAGCCCCCGGAAAGGACATCATCGCCGTTTCCGCCCCTGATATCGTCGTCCCCGAAGCCGCCGATGACCGTATCGTCCCCGTCGAGACCCGACAGCGTATTGTCGCCCTCGTTGCCTCTCAGGACATTCGCGCGGCCATTGCCGGTCCCGGAGATCCCGTCGTCGCCGGTCAGCGTCAGATGCTCCAGCGGGGAGCCGAGCGTGTAGCCGACGCTCGCCAGCACGGTGTCGATCCCGCCACCCTCGTTGATCCGGTCACCGGAATTGTCGACGACATAGGTGTCGTTCCCGGAGCCGCCGGACATCGTATCGGCGCCGGCGCCGCCGTCGAGCGTATCATTCCCGCCGCGCGCGGTGATGCGGTCACGTCCGGCACCGGTTTCGATGCCGTTCGCGCCCTCGGTGCCGATGACCGTGTCATCGCCCGATCCGGTGACGAGGCTCTCGATCGAGACGAGGTTCTCCGCCGGCCAGCTCTGGCCCGGGAAGCTCACCACCCCGGAACGGAGATCGGCGCGGATCGCGGTCGTGTTCTCCGCATAGACCGCCGTGTCATTGCCTTCGCCGCCGTCGATCTGATCGGTGTTGCCGCCGCCTTCCAGCGTATCGTCGTCCCCGCCGCCGATCAGCGTGTCGCTGCCCTGGCCGCCGACCAGCAGGTTGGCCTCGCCGTTGCCCGAGAGCCGGTCGGAGGCCGAGCCGCCGATGATGCCGTCGATCAGAGTCAGGGTCTCCGGCGACCAGCTTTGCCCCGCGAAGCTGATCGTGCCGGCTTCGAGATCGGCCACGAGCGGGGTCGTGTTCACGTCATAGACCGCGATGTCGAAACCGCCCCATCCGCCGTTCAGCGTGTCGGTTCCCGTGCCGCCGAAGAGCGTATCGTCGCCTTCCCCGCCGGAGAGCGAGTCGTTCCCGGCGCCGCCATCGAGGCTGTCGTTACCCGTTTCGCCCTCCAGCACGTCGTTGCCGCCGTGCCCTTCGATCAGATCGTTCCCGGCGCCGGCACGGAACGCGTTGGCGCCGTCGTCGCCGATGAGATGGTCATCGCCGCTACCCGTTTCCGCCGCTTCGATCGAGATGATCGTCTCCGGCGACCAGCTCTGACCGGGAAAGCTGACGCGATCGTTGGGGAGATCGACCACCACGGCGGTGTCGTTGCTCTGATAGCTCGCGATGTCGAACCCCGCGCCACCGTCGAGCGTGTCGTTCGCGCCGTCGCCGGAGAGCCAGTCATCGCCATCGCCGCCATGCAGAAGATCGCGGCCCTGCCCGGCGTAGAGGCTGTCGTCGCCGGCGCCACCATCGAGCGTGTCATCGCCCTCGCGGCCGTCGAGGTAGTCATCGCCGTCGCCGCCGTTGACCTCGTCATCACCCGCGTCGCCGAAGACGACGTCATCATCCGCGCCGCCGTCCAGCGTATCATGGCCGTCGTAGCCATGAAGCCGGTCATTGCCCGCCCCGCCTTCAAGCAAGTCGTCGCCGGCGGCTTCGTCGAGCCAGGCGTCGCCGTTCAGAGTGTCGTCGCCGCCAAGTCCCCGGAGCGTGTCGTCGCCGCCAAGCCCATCGATCCGGTCTGAAGTCTCTGTGCCGGTCAGCACCTCGCTGGCCGGGGTCCCCGTGATATCCATTGTGCCTACCCCTCTCGCAGACATGCTTGCTCAACGGCGCGCAAGCGACCTCGGGAGGCAGTTCCGGACTCCGGCACCAGCGGAACCCGGACGCTTCGCGCCTCGCTCATCAACGCGAGCGCGCATGCCCGATCCGAGGAATGGCACCTGCCACCCCGGATGGGAGCGAAAGCGTTCGGTTAATGGCTTCTTAAGACGGTACCACCGACTCAACTTTCGGGAAAGCAGTTCGTTCGAACGACAACGCCGCGTTACGCTGCAACGTCTCAGCGGGCGTGAGGCGAGCGGAACCAATCCATTGAAAGTCAATGGATATTCCCACAGCCGCGAGAACCCGGGCGCCCCGTGCTCCGAGTGGTTACTTGGTTAACGGGGCGCCCTTGGGAGGAGCCTCAGATCAGCAGGAAATCATCCGCCGTCAGAGGACCGGAGTAGCCGTCGAGCGTGATCGTGAGGACATTGCGGCCGTTCGCATTATTCTCCTGCAGCGGCACCTCGATGACCGTATCCATCTCGGCTCCGTCCCAGACGCGGGAGTAGCCTATCTCGTTCAGGCCCGGAGCCGGCGTCTCGCCCACGAAATCGAGATCGCGATTCGCTTCGGATCTGATCGCGATCGTGTCGCCCTGAGACCGGTTGAAATCGGTGATGGTTCCCGTCTGTCCGAAGATCCCACGATTGCCTCCGGACGCTTCCCGTTCCCATTCCTCCGTCGCGAATTCAAATCTGTCCGCCCCCGCGCCGCCAGTCATGATGACGCTGACGGCGACGGAGTTCGAGTCGTCATTGACCCTGCCATTGCCCGCCACGAGCCGATCGTTACCTCGTCCGCCCGAAAGCACGTCGGTGGCGGCCTCCAAATGCCATCGGAACTCCCAATAATGGACCATCGAACCGCCGGAATAGATCACGTCATCGCCCGCGCCGCCGTTCAGGACCTCGATGATATCGCCGAGGCCGAGGGTATCGTCATGCCCTTCGGCGTCCCAGACCATCAGGCCCCAGCCGCCGTGGATGATGTCGTTCCCGCCGCGGCCGTTGACCGTGTTGTAGCCCTCGCCGACCTCGATCACGTTGGCGCCGTTGCTTCCGAGCACCGTATCGTCGCCCGATCCGGTGACGATGTTCTCGATCGAGACCAGATCTTCGTTCGCCCAGCTCTGTCCGGGGAAGCCGACGACGCCGGTCGCGAGGTTCACATGGACCTGAGTCGTGTTCTCCGAATAGACCGCCGTGTCGCGCCCCGCGCCGCCGTTCAGCTGATCGTTGTGGCCGCCGCCTTCGAGCGTGTCGTCGCCGGAGCCGCCGTTCAGCGTGTCGAGACCTCGGCCGCCGATGAGCAGATCGTTTCCGCCCCGCCCGACGAGGAAGTCATTCCCCTCCCCGCCGTCGAACATGTTCGCGCCACCATCGCCAAAAAGGCGGTCCGACCCGGAGCCGCCGATGATGCCCTCGATCGACCTCAGCGTCTCGGACGGCCAGGACTGACCGGGGAAGCTGATCCGGTCCTGCGACAGATCGGCGTCGAGCGCCGTCGTGTTGGCGTCATAGACCGCGATGTCGAAGCCTGATCCGCCGTCGAGCGAGTCGGTCCCCGTGCCGCCGAAGAGGAAATCGTCGCCAGCGCCACCAAGGAGCGTGTCGCCGGCCGAGCCGCCATCGAGGCTGTCGTCACCCCCGCCGCCGCGGATCAGATCGTAGCCGGCGCCACCCTCGATGGTGTCGTTTCCGGAGCCGCCCTCGATCGTGTCGCCCGCGGCGCCCCCGTCGATGAAGTCGTGGCCACCCAAGCCCCTGATGAAGTCACGAAAATTCGTGCCGAACAGCCTGTCGCTGTCCGAAGTACCGGTGATGTTCATTTCATAAACCCCTCTCACAACCCTTTCGGGACCGCGGCCGGCCCTCGCCGGCGACGGCTCATTCCGACGCGTGAACGACACCCTTGGCCGTTCCACGCCCGGATTCCGGCACCAGCGGAGTCCGGGCGCGACGCGCCCTTGGTCATCGCCACGAGCACGTCTTCCCGCACGAAATAACGTGCATCGGCGCCAGAGACGCGGACGTGATCGGTTGATGATTGTGAAGAAAACATAACACCAACTTCACTCCGGGGAAAGCAATTCGAAGCTTGGGCGCGGCGGGACGGGGCGGCGATTTGCCCTGACCCCGGCATCGTCTCGAGCGGCGACCTCTCGGAGTGGCTCCGGCCCCGCGGCCAGGCATCGGGGTGGCGTCCGTCACGCCGGCGCCCGCCCGCGGCTTGACGCGCACCCGGCCCGGGCTTAGGCGGACGGGATGGCCGAACCTCCGATCCTGACCCTCGCCGATATCGCGCTGACCTTCGGCGGCGACCCGCTGTTCTCCGACCTCGCGCTCTCGATCCACCCGGGCGAGCGCGTGGCTCTGGTCGGCAGGAACGGCTCGGGCAAGTCGACGCTGATGCGGATCATGGCCGGTCTCACGCAGGCGGACGCGGGGACGCGGTTCCTGAGGCCCGGGCTTACCGTCGGCTACATGGCGCAGGACCCCGATTTCTCCGGCTTCGCGACGCTCGGGGATTTCGCTTCGGAGGGGGTGGACCCGGCCGAGCACTGGCGGGTCGAGATGGCGATGGAAGGGGTCAAGCTCGATCCGGCGCTGGCGCCCGACGCGGCCTCGGGCGGGGAACGGCGGCGGGCGGCGCTGGCGAGGATTCTCGCCGAGGCGCCCGACCTCATGCTGCTCGACGAGCCGACGAACCATCTCGACATCGCCGCCATCGCCTGGCTCGAAAGCTGGCTCAGGGAGACGCGGACGGCCTTCGTCGTGATCAGCCACGACCGCGCCTTCCTGCGCAACCTGACCGACCGGGTGCTCTGGGTCGATCGCGGCGAGGTCCGGCGGCTCGACCGCGGCTTCGCCCATTTCGAGGAATGGCGCGACAAGGTTCACGACGAGGAGGACCAGCAGCGCCACAAGCTGAACCGGCTCATCAAGGCCGAAGCCCGCTGGGCGGTCGAGGGCATCTCCGCGCGGCGCAAGCGCAACCAGGGCCGCGTGCGCCGGCTCGCCGACCTCCGCGCCGAACGCTCGGCGCAGATCGCGCGGCAGGGCACGGCGCGGATGGAATTCGAGAGCGCGACCCGCTCGGGCAAGCTCGTCGTCGATGCCGAGCATGTCGGCAAGAGCTACGGCGAGCGGGTGATCCTGAAGGACTTCTCGATCCGGGTGAACCGCGGCGAACGGATCGCACTCGTCGGGCCGAACGGCGTCGGCAAGACCACGCTTCTCGGCATCCTCACGGGCACGCTGGCGCCCGATACCGGGCGCATCCGGCTCGGCACCAATCTCGAACCGGCGCTCTTCGATCAGAACCGCGACGAGCTGAACGACGCGGTCTCGCTCTGGGAAACGCTGACCGGCGACGCCGAGCTCGGGGTCTCCGGGCGCAACGACCAGGTGATGGTGCGGGGCCGGCCGAGGCATGTGGTCGGCTATCTGAAGGATTTCCTCTTCCCCGAGATCCAGGCGCGCGGGCCGGTCTCGGCGCTCTCGGGCGGCGAGCGGGCGCGGCTTCTGCTCGCGAAGCTGATGGCGCGGGATTCGAACCTGCTGATCCTCGACGAGCCGACCAACGACCTTGATGTCGAGACGCTCGATCTCCTGCAGGAACTGATCGACGATTACGAGGGCACGGTGCTTCTGGTGAGCCACGACCGCGATTTCGTGGACCGGATCGCGACGACGACCGTGGCGATGGAGGGCGACGGGCGCGCGACGATCTACGCCGGCGGCTGGAGCGATTATCAGGCGCAGCGCCCGCCCGACATCCCCGCGGCCCGACCCGAGCCGAAACCGGAACAAACGGCGCCGAAGGCTCCGACGCAGGCTTCCACGAAGCCCGAGGCGAAAGCGCGCACGAAGCTGAGCTTCACCGAGAGCCATCGGCTCGAAGCCTTGCCGGGAGAGATGGACCGGCTGGCGGCGGAGATCGGCAAGCTCGAATCCCTGCTCGCCGACGCGGGGCTGTTCTCCCGGGAACCGGCGAAGTTCCGGAAGGCCACCGACGCACTCGTCGCCCGGCAGAAGGCGCTGCACGCGGCCGAGGAGGAATGGCTTCATCTCGAAGCATTGCGCGAGGAGACGGGCGGATAGGCCCCACCGAGGACGCGCGGGACACAATATCGCGAACTGCGAAATCGTTATCCCATCGCCAAGGGGATGGTTCTATACCGCGAGATGCTTCATTGGGGTCCCGAGACCCTGGAACAGACGGATAACGAACACATGCGGACAAACATCTTGCGCGGCCTCGCGCTGTCGGCCATGGCGGCCCTCGCGCTGACGGCCTGCGCCTCGCCCAATAGCGGCAACATGGTCACGGCCAATCAGTCGCAGGTCGCGCAGTCGGTGAACTTCGGCACCATCACGGGCAGCCGTCCGATCACCGTGCAGGGCGGCAACAGGACCGGCGAAGTGGTCGGCACCATCGCGGGCGGCATCGCGGGCGGGTTGCTCGGCAACGAATTCGGCAAGGGCACCGGCAATGTACTCGCGACCGGCGCCGGCGCCACGGCGGGCGCCGCGGTCGGCAATCGGGTCGCCGGCAACGTGACGCAGCAGGCCTCGACCGAGTGGTTCGTCGAACTCGACAACGGCCAGAACATCTCGGTCATCCAGGCGCAGCCGGCCTTCAACGTCGGCCAGCGCGTGCAGGTGGTCCAGAGCGGCTCGATGACCCGCCTCGTGCCGTGATCCGGCGCGCCGGTGAGATGATCGCCGGGGAGTAACACGAAAGGGCCGCCGCTCATGATGAGCGGCGGCCCTTTTTGTATACATTACCTGGCGACGACGAAGCCCGGTACCGGGCCGGCCATGCGCCCCGCCTCGGGCCGTCGCCGCGCGCGGGGCGGTTCCGCCCTCAGGCGGCGCGGCGCGGGCGCCGAGGGCCGCGCGCGGGCCGGGCGGAGTCGCGGCGTGCTTCCTGATGGGCGGGCTTCGGCGCCGCCGGCTGGCCGCGACGTCCCTGCCCTTGTCCATGTCCCGCGCTCGGTTTCGGACCTCGGCGCGGCTGCTTGCGCGACGGACCCTCCTCGACGGAGCCTGGCAGAAGTCGCGTGCGCGTGACCTTCTCGACCGCGCGGAGCTTCTTGATCTCGTCGGGCGCGCAGAGCGTGATCGCGATGCCTTCCGCGCCGTTGCGGCCGGTCCGGCCGATCCGGTGGACGTAGCTCTCGGGCTCATCCGGCAGATCGAAGTTCACGACATGGCTGACGCCCGGAACGTCGATGCCGCGGGCGACGATATCGGTCGCCACCAGCACCCGCACGGTCCCGTTGCGGAAGGCGGTCAGCGCGCGCTGCCGCGCGTTCTGCGCCTTGTTGCCGTGGATCGCCTCGGCCGGGATGCCATCCTTGCCGAGATTCTGCGCCACGCGGTCCGCGCCGCGCTTGGTGCGCGCGAAGACGATGACGCGCGAGACGGCGGGATCGGCGACGATCGACGCGAGACGGGCGCGCTTCAGCGGCCCGTCGACCAGTTCGACGCTCTGCTCGATCCGCTCGACCGTGGTCGATTCGGGCGTGACCGAGACCGAGACCGGGTCCTTGAGGAAGCTCTCGGCGAGCGCGCGGACCTCGGTCGGCATCGTCGCGGAGAAGAGCGCCGACTGCCGGCGCGGGTGCAGCGCGGCGACGATCCGGCGCACCGGCTGGATGAAGCCCATGTCGAGCATCCGGTCCGCCTCGTCGAGCACGACGAAACGCGTCTGGTCGAGCTCGATCGCGCCCTCGGTCATCAGGTCGGTGAGCCGGCCCGGCGTCGCGATGACGATATCGACGCCGCGCGAGAGCGAGCGGATCTGACCGTTGCGCGAAAGCCCGCCGAGAACGAGCAGCGTGGAGATCCGCGCCCCCGCGGCGAAGGCCCTCAGGCTCTGCTCGATCTGCACCGCGAGTTCGCGCGTCGGCGCGAGGATGAGCGCGCGGCAGGTCCGGGGCGCCGGGCGCCCCTTGAGCGCGAGCAGGTGATGGAGCATCGGCAGGCCGAAGGCCGCCGTCTTGCCGGTGCCGGTCTGGGCGACCCCGAGGATGTCGCGGCCTTCGAGCTGCGGCCCGATCGACTGGGCCTGGATCGGCGTGGGCGTGGTGAAACCGGCCTTTTCGAGGCCGTGAACAAGAGGTTCCGCGAGGCCGAAGGCCGCGAAGCTGGTATTCGTCAACGTCATGTCCTTTCAGCGCGGAAGCATCTTCCGCGGCGGTTGCCGCCCCCGTCAGGCGCACATGACGAAAACAGGTGAAACGGTGATGGGCCGGATGCCCGATTGCGCCACCGCGCGGCCGGTCGCAACCGGCCCCGCCTGCACATAGGCGACTTGCCGCGGCGCGGCAAGCCTTCCCGTGTCAGGATTTCGCGTCCAAGGCCCGCGACGCGCTCAGAACTTGAAGCGTGCGCCGCCGAAGATCGCCGCGCCATCCTCGTAGCTCGCGACGTTGTCGGAATAGTCGTAGCTCCGGTAGGTCAGGTAGACCTCGGTATTCGCGCGGTCGATGTTCTGCACGGCGGCCACACCCCAGGACTTGCTTTCCGAACTGGTCGCATCGCCGGCCACGTAGAAATCGTCGCCCTTGTAGTAGTCGACCGAAAGCGCGGTATCGCCCCAGGCGAGGTATTCGCGCAGGAGGCCGAGCTTGGCATAGTACCATTGGCCGTCCGGTCCGTCCTCGGACGAGCCCGCGCCGAAGCCGAGCGTGAGGTTGACGCCGGTCGGCGTGTGCAGGCCCGACGCGGAACCGCCCCAGGCGTCGAGGCTGTCCTCCTGCCAGTAGTAGCCGAGCCCCGCCTCGGTCTCGAAATCGCCGAAGGCGTTCTCATAGGTCAGCGAGACGTCGGCGATGTTCTGGTCGCGGATATCGTCGTCGTCGGCGAGCAGGTCGCGCCCGAAGGCCGCCGCAAGGGTCACGCCCGAGAAGCTCGGCGTGTCGTAGCGCACCCGCACCCGCCTCGGCCCGTCGTAGTCGGTGAAGGCGTCGCCGATCGTCACGTCGCTGAGGCTCTCGTCGAAGCCGAGCCCGCCGCCGGAAAAGCGGAGGATCTGCCCCGCCGCGGAGTCGCCCACGCTCGAATAGGCGACGACATCGGTGCCCGAGAGGTCGATCTCCTGCACGCCATCGGTCGCCATGCTGCCCTGACCGATCGAGACCTTGCCGACGCGGTCATTGGAGAAGGCGAAGTCGAGCTTGCGGATGTTGCTGTTCGAAAACTCGAAATCGTCGGCGTTCGGCGAGTCGTTGGTGATCGAGGCGTTGGAGGTCGAGAAGGGCGAGTAGCCGATCTCGTTGGTGTTCTCGAATTCCCAGTCGCCGAACCGGCGGGTGTAGGTGAGGCCGATCCGCGACTGCGAATTGGCGTTGTCGACGAGGCCGTAGCTCTCGCTGTCCACGCCGTCGTCGTAGGAAAGGACACCCATGTTGAGCTGGCCGTAGAGCGTCAGCGTCGACCCGTTCGAGCCGGTCCATTCGATGGGCGGCAGCCCCTCGTCCTGCGCATGCGCCGCGGTCAGACTGAAAGCGGTCAGGCTCAAAGCGGTCAGGCTCGCCGCGCCAGCCAGCAGGACGGTGGTCAGGCGAGAGTGATACCCGTTCGTCATGATGCATTCACCCCTTGTCGATTTCGCCGCCATCGCGGCTCCCGGAGTGTCAGATGTGACGACCGGCCACCGTTTCACGACCTGACGGCCCCGGCGCCCCGACCTTCCCGCGCGGCGTTGCATATTCACAACAGTCTCGCGGCCGGTTGATCGCCGGGAGTCCGCGGGGTACTCCCGCCCCGACGGAACCTCGACGGAGGGGGAGCGCTGGCATGTGTGGACGCGTCATCGTGAAGACCACGATCGCGGGACTCGTCGAGGCCTTCGCGGGCGTCGCCCCGCCGGCGCCGGAGGAAGGGCTCGCAGCGAAACCGCCGAGCTGGAACGGCGCGCCGCGCCTCACCTACCCGCTGATCGTCTGGCAGCGGGACTTGCGCGGGCCGGTCTTCGTCGCCGGGAACTGGGGCTTCGTGCCTGCCTGGCAGCGCGACCCCGCCGGCGGCCGGCGGCCGATCAACGCGCGCTCCGAGACGGTCGCCTCCGCGCCGATGTTCCGCGAAGCCTGGCGGGAGCGCCGCGCGCTGATGCCGGTCGACGGTTTCTTCGAGTGGCGCGCGATCCGGGGGGTGAAACAGCCCTACGCGGTGGCGATGGCCTCGGGGGAGCCCTTCGCGCTCGCTGCGGTCTGGGAGGAATGGCACGATCCGAAGCTCGGCGCGCGGGTCCGGAGCTTCGCCGTGCTGACCTGCCCGGCCAATGCGATGATGGCGGAGATCCACGATCGCATGCCGGTGATCATCGCCCCGGAGGACTACGAACGCTGGCTCTCGGACACCCCCGATCCGCGCGACCTGCTCCGGCCCTATCCTTCCGCCGCGATGCGGATGTGGCCGGTCTCGACCCGGGTCAATTCGGTCAGGAACGATGGCGAGGATCTGACCGATCCTGTGCCCGATCCGCTGACCATGCCGGAAGGAAACGAGCCTCCGGAGGACGGGGAGCCTCCCGCGCAGGGCAGACTGTTCTGAACCGGCGCGCGCCCGACCCGGGCCGCGGCGCGAGCAGCTATTCGATCTTCAGGATCACGTCGCGGCCGGAGCCGGTCAGCCGCACGGAATCGCCGCCGACCGCGGCGACGCGCGCGCCCGCGACCGGGTCGCCCGTCCGCACCCGTTGCACCGCGCCATCGGGCAGTCGGATGAGCGCGTAGCGCGACGTCTTGGCGCCGAAGACGCCGAGAAGCGACAGGCCGCCCCGGTTGACGCCGCGGCTTTCGACCGCGCGCCGCGCGCCCTCGGACCCGAACAGCCGGCGCTGCTGCGTGGCCGGAGCCGTGACCGCGACGCGCCGGGGTTCCCGCGCCGTCTGACGCTGGAGGCTGCCCTGAGGGGTGGCCCGAACGGGCTGGGGCGCGACGGCCCTGGCGGGGACAGCGCGGACCGGCGCCGCGCTGGCCGACATGGCCCTGACCGGCGTCGCACGCGTGGCCAGAGAGGGGGCCGCGGTTGATGTCGGGCTCGGCGCGGCGGAGCGTCGTTGGCCCGGCCTCGGCTCCGGACGCTCGAACACGCCCGGTGCCGAGAGCGCGGCGACCCGCGCCGAAGCGGCGCCCACCGCCGCGGTGATCGCGGGCGACAGCGGCCGCGTGGGGTCCCCGCCCGAACGCGGCTTCGGCCGTGACGGATCGCCGATGCCCATGCCGGTCATGCCGCCAGTGATGCCGGGGGTGATGTCGAGGGCGCGCGGTTCCGGGCGCCGGATGGCACCGTTCGCATCGAGAGAGACTCCGGGGAGACCGGTGGCGGATGAAGACCCGATCGACGGGCGGGGCCTCGGCGGCGGCGCCATGTCGGACCGCGATACCACGCCGTCCACGAGCTCGGCGACGCGCGGGCCGGGCATGGGGCGGGTGAGACGCACGCCGGCGAGTTCGGGCATGTTGCGCGTCGCGATGGTCACGATCGGCTCCGGCGCGGCACGCGCGCCCGTCGCGGACGGCCGTGGCGGCGCGGGCGGGCTCATCGCGATCCTGAGATCGCGTTCGGCCCGGCGCGGTCGCGCCTCCGCCGACACGCGCGGGATGGCCGGCCCGGGCTCGGCGGCCGCGGTCAGGAGATTGGGCGTCGGCGGCTGAGCCGCCGGCGCGGTCGTTTGCGCCACGATCGGCGCCGCGCGGGCCGGGAGCGCGGCCCCCGCCATCCGCGCGGGCGCTTCCGGCGCGGGCGCGAGCGCGGCGATGAGCGCCACCGCGGCGCAGGCGAGACCGAGACCGCCGCCGGCGAGGACGGCGCCGCTCGGCGGCCAGCCGGGCAGGAAATCGGCCGCCACGGGCAGCGCGGGCCGCAGGGCCCGGGCGCCCCGGGCCAGCGCCGCGATGCCGGGCAGGGTCGGCGTGACACCGGCCGGGAAGCGCGGCGGCGTCTCGAAGCCGGTGAAAGCCCCCGCCCCCAGGAAGGCGGCGGGACGCAGGCCGTGCCGGCGCAGGAAACCCCGCGCCTCGCCAAGCGTCTCCCGCGACGCGGCGGCGAAGGCGACCTCGCCGGTGGCCGTCGCCTCGCCCGCGATCAGGACCAGCGCCTCCGGCGCGCAGCCGAGCGCGGCCGCGGCGCGTGTCCGGGCAACGGCCGCGCGGTCGCGTTCGGCGCCGGGCACCAGTCCGCGCCAGACCTCGGAGTCGGGCAGGACGACGCGAAGCCGCCCCCGGGCGCGCCGAATCGCAACGCCGAGCGCGCGCAACTGCCGCTCGTAGCCCGGTTTGGAAAGATCGATCTCGGTCGGCACGGCACCAGCACCGGCACCGACACCGACACCGACACCGACACCGACACCGACACCGACACCGACACCGACACCGACACCGACACCGACACCGACACCGACACCGACAGGCTCGTCCCCGGGAACGTCCCGGGAGGCCGCGATCGTCAGGACCGGATACCCCAGCACCAGCCGGAACAGCGGCCGCCGCGACAATTTGCTGCTCATTTCGCCCCGATCTCTGCCGAGTGTTGCCCGTATGCTTCGGAGGATAACCAAAAAACCCTGACCAGGCCAGCGCAACCTAACTTTGAGTTGCCAATCCTTTGAATTGCCAATCCTCTGGCGGATCGGCACTCAATCGCGGGCAGTGGGTCACCAGAAGGATCAACGCCGATGCGCAAACTGCTGTTCGCCGCTTTCCTGCTTATGCCCGCCGTGGCCCCCGTCGCGGCGCCCCGCGCGTTGGCCGAGGATCTCCCGGCGCGGCGGATCATCGTCACCGGCTCCGCGCAGGTATCCGCCGCGCCGGACGTGGCGACGATCTCGGGCGGGGTCGAGACCGAGGCCGCGACCGCCGCCGAGGCGCTGCGCGAGAATTCCGAGGCGATGCGCCAGATCCTCGACGCGCTCGCGGGTCTCGGGATCGCCGAGGCCGATATCCAGACCACGCGGCTGAGCCTCGATCCGGTCTGGGACCAGTCGGAAGATCGCGATGTGCCCCGCGTCACGGGCTACCGCGCCGGCAACATGGTGACGATCATCGCGCGCCAGACCGGCCAGCTCGGCGCCGTGATCGATGCGATGGGATCGGGCGGGGCGAACCGCATCCATGGCATCGGTTTCGACATGGCCGATCCCCGGGCGCAGCTCGCCAGGGCGCGGGAGGAGGCGGTGGCCGACGCGCGCGCGAAGGCCGAGACGCTCGCCCGGAGCGCGGGGGTCGAGCTCGGCGAAGTGCTGACGATCGACGAGACGCGGGGTACGGGCGGCGGACCGATCCCGATGCACGCCCGGATGGAAAGTGCCGCGCCGATCGCGAGCGGCTCCGTCGATGTCCGCTCCGAGGTCACGATCACCTACGCGCTCCGCTGACCACGCCGCTCTCGCGGAAATCTCCGGGGCCGCGCCTTCCGGCGGCCCCGGCGGTCGGCGGGGCGGCGCGCGGGAACGCGCACCGGCTTGCGCGGGCGGGCGCGGGTGCTAGGCTCGCCCGTCGGTCCCCAGAGCCAAAGGCGCCCAGCGATGTCACCATTCAGCCCGTTCATCCGCGCGACGACGCCGCCTCCCGTCATGGAGGCGCGGCGCTGGATTCAGGGACGGAGCTTCCCGGCGGATCGGCCGCTCATGAACCTGAGCCAGGCGGCGCCGATCGACCCGCCGCCCGAGGCGCTGCGCGCCCAGATGGCGCGGATGGTGGTGAGCGAACCCGACACTCATCTCTACGGCCCGGTGCTCGGCCTGCCCGCGCTCCGGGCCGAGATCGCGACGCGCTGGAGCGCGGCCTATGGCGGCGAGATCGACGCGGCCGACGTGGCGATCACCGCCGGATGCAACATGGCCTTCTGCGCCGCGCTCGCCACGCTGGCGATTCCGGGCGACGCGGTGCTCCTGCCGGTCCCGTGGTACTTCAACCACAAGATGTGGTGCGACACCGTCGGCATCGACGCGATCCCGCTGCCCTGCGACGGGCGGATGAACCCTGACATCGAGGCGGCGCATCCGCTCATGTCCTCGCGGGTCAAGGCGATCGTGCTGATCACGCCGAACAACCCGACCGGAGCGGAATATCCCGCCGGCCTCATCTCGGCCTTCGCCGCGCTCGCCCGCGCGCATGGCGCGGTGCTGATCCTCGACGAGACCTACCGCGACTTCGACTCGCGCGGGAGCCGGCCGCACAATCTCTTCGCCGATCCGGGCTGGCGGGACGTGCTGATCCATCTCTATTCCTTCTCCAAGGCCTTCCGGCTGACCGGCCACAGGACCGGCGCGATCATCACGAGCCCCGAACGGCTGGTGGAGGTGGAGAAGTTCCTCGACTCGGTCGCGATCTGCGCGCCCACGCTGGGCCAGAAGGCCGCGCTCTGGGGGCTGCGCCACCTCGGCGACTGGGTTTCGGGGGAACGGGAGGAGGTGCTGCGCCGGCGCGAGGCGATCACTCAGGGGCTCGCGCGCCTGCCGGGCTGGCGGCTTCTCGGGGCCGGCGCCTATTTCGCCTATGTCGAACACCCGTTCGCGATCCCCTCCGACGCGCTCTGCCAGCTGCTGGTCGAGGAGCAGTCGATCCTCGCGCTGCCCGGAACCATGTTCTCGCCCGACGCGAGCGGCCAGCGGCAGTTGCGCCTCGCATTCGCCAACATGGACGCGTCCGGCCTCTCCGGCGCGATCGACCGGCTCGCGGAAGTGACCGCCCGGCTCACGCACCGTGAGGGCTCTCCCCTTGCCAGCGGGGGGGCCAGCGCCTAAAAGCCCGGCCTGACCCGACCGATCGGACGAGACCGGCCATGCTCGACTTCCTGCGCGCGAAACACTCCCGGATGCTCGTCTGGGCGCTTCTGGTCCTGCTGGTGATCGGCCTCGCCGGCTTCGGCATCACCTCATCCGGCGCCCTGCGCTCGACCGAGATCGCGCGCGTCGGCGACACCGAGATCTCGGAGACCGAATATACCCGCGCGATGCAGCAGGAGATGCGCGCGCTGACCCAGCGGCTCGGCCGCGGCCTCACCATGGCGGAGGCGCGCCAGTACGGCGTCGACAACATGGTGCTCTCGCGCCTCGTCAACGACGCGGCGCTCGACGAGGAAGCCGGACGCCTCGGCATCTCGGTCGGCGACGAGACCGTCGCGCGCCAGGTGATGGATGTGCAGGCGTTCCAGGGACCCGACGGCCGGTTCAACCGCGAGACCTATGTCAACACGCTCGGCAATGTCGGCCTGCGACCGGCGGAATTCGAGGAGCAGATTCGGGGCGAGGTCTCGCGCGACATGATCGCCTCCGCGGTGCAGTCGGCGGTCGCGGCCCCGACCGCGACGGCGCGGGCGATGCTCGGCTATGTCGGCGAACAGCGCGCCTTCTCCTGGGTGCGCCTCGGCCCCGAGGCCCTGACCGAACCGTTGCCCGAGCCCGACGACGCCGCGATCCAGGCGGAATACGACGCCCACCCCGACGCCTATACGGTGCCCGAGACGCGGCGGCTCACCTATGCCGCGATCTCGCCGGAAGAACTCGCGGAGACGCTGGAGGTGCCCGAGAGCGACCTCCGGGCGATGTACGAGGCGGAGGCCGAGCGGTTCAACACGCCAGAGACCCGGCTCATCGAGCGGATCGGCTTCGGCACCGAGGAGGAGGCGGCGGCCGCGATGGCGCGGCTCGACGGGGGCGAGGTCGGCTTCGACGCGCTCGCGACCGAACGCGGGCTCTCGGCGCAGGACATCGACCTCGGCGCCGTACCCGCTTCGCGGCTCGCGCCCGAGGCGCGCGAGGCGGTGTTCGGCCTCGCCGAGCCCGGTCTCGTCGGCCCCGTCCCCACGCCGCTCGGTCCCTCGATCTACCGGGTGAACGCGATCCTGTCGGGCAGTACCACCCCCTTCGAGGAGGCGCGGCAGGATCTGCGCCGGGAGCGCGCGCTGAAGCTCGCGACCGACGAGATCGCGAATGAATCCGCGCATCTGGAGGATCTGATCGCCGGCGGCGCCACGCTCGAGGAACTCGCGGAGGAGACCAATCTCGAGCTTGGCAAGCTCGCTGTCACGGCCAGTTCCTCGGAAGGGCTGGCCGCGGATCAGGCGTTCCGCGACGCGGCGCTCCAGGGCGAAACCGGAATCGAGACCGATCTGGTCCAGCTGGCCTCGGGCGGCATCGCCTCGATCAGGGTCGACGCGGTCGAGCCTCCACGGCTCCAGACGCTCGACGAAGTGCGCGATCAGGTCGTCACCGCCTGGCGCGCCGCGGAGACCACGCGGCGGCTCGAGGCGCTCGCCAGTGGCTATGCCGAGGAAATCCGGGGCGGCCTCGCGCTCGATGCGCTGGCGACACGCCTCGGCGCGACGCTCCAGTCGGGCGGTCCGGTCGCGCGCTCGGCCCAGTTGCCGGGTGCCGGCCCCGCCTTCCTCGCCGCCGGATTCGCCGAGGAGGCCAACGCCGTCTTCGAGACGCCCGATGGCGATGACGTTCTCCTCGGCAGCGTCACCGAGATCGTCCCGTTCGACTTCACCGCCGAGGCGAACGGCGACATCGTCGCCAATGCCGAGAGCCAGCTTCGCGGCCAGGTGGCGGACGACGTGCTCACCCTCTATACCAACGCGGTCCGCGACGCCGCCGGGGTCTCGGTCAGCCCGGCCCAGATCGACGCGGTGCTGAGCCGCATTCCGTAAAGTCGAGACCCATGCTGCTTCCCGCCTTCGAAGCCTTTTCCGAAGCCTACGAACGCGGGGAGAATCAACTCGTCTGGACCCGCCTCGTCGCCGATCTCGACACGCCGGTCAGCCTGATGCTGAAGCTGACCGAGGCGGGCCGCGACAGCTTCCTGCTCGAGAGCGTCACCGGCGGCGAGATCCGCGGCCGCTATTCGATCATGGGCATGAAGCCCGACCTGATCTGGGAATGCCGGGGGGAGACCGCGCGGATCAACCGCTCGGCCCGGTTCGACCCGGAGGACTGGGCGGCCGAGGAGAAACCGCCGCTCGAGAGCCTGCGCGCGCTGATCGCCGAGAGCCGGATCGCCCTGCCCCCGGGCCTGCCGGAGATGGCGGCGGGGCTCTTCGGCTATCTCGGCTACGACATGGTGCGGCTGGTCGAACATCTGCCGGATGTAAACCCCGACCCGCTCGGCCTGCCCGACGCCGTGATGATCCGACCCACGGTCATCCTCATCGTCGATGGCGTGAAGGGCGAGGTCACGATCGTCTCGCCCGCCTGGGCCGCCTCCGGCCTTTCGGCGCGCGCGGCCTATGCCCAGGCGGCGGAGCGGGTGATGGACGCGGTGCGCGACATCGACCGCATCCCGGCGATCGCCCGCGACCTCGGACACGCGGCGAACGGCCCGGCGGAGCCGAAATCGAACACGACGCCGGAAGACTATCTCGCGATCGTCGAACGGGCGAAGGAATACATCCGCGCCGGCGACATCTTCCAGGTGGTGCCGAGCCAGCGCTGGGCCGTGCCCTTCGGCCTGCCGCCCTTCGCGCTCTATCGCGCGCTCCGCCGGACCAACCCCAGCCCCTACATGTTCTACTTCAATTTCGGCGGCTTCCAGGTGATCGGCGCCAGCCCGGAAATCCTCGTCCGGGTCAAGGAAGGCACGGTGACGATCCGGCCGATCGCCGGCACACGTCCGCGCGGCGCGACGCCCGAGGAGGATCAGGCGCTCGAAACCGAGCTCCTCGCCGATCCCAAGGAGCGGGCGGAGCATCTGATGCTGCTCGACCTCGGCCGCAACGATGTCGGGCGCGTGGCGAAGGTCGGCACCGTCGATCCGAACGAGCAGTTCATCATCGAGCGCTACAGCCACGTCATGCATATCGTCTCGAACGTGAACGGCGCGCTTTCCGAGGATCACGACGCGCTCTCCGCGCTGCTCGCGGGGCTTCCGGCCGGGACGGTCTCGGGCGCGCCGAAGGTCCGGGCGATGCAGATCATCGACGAACTCGAAACCGAGAAGCGCGGCGTCTATGGCGGCGGCGTCGGCTATTTCTCCGCCGGCGGCGACATGGACATCTGCATCGCGCTCCGCACCGCGGTGGTGAAGGACGGGACGCTCTACGTGCAGGCCGGCGGCGGCGTCGTCTATGACAGCGATCCAGGCGCGGAGCTGCAGGAGACGGTCAACAAGTCCAAGGCGCTGATGCAGGCCGCCCGCGACGCCCATCTCTTCGTCGGAGCGCGTTCGGGGAACTGAGCACGCCGGTTCCCGGCCGTCGCCTTCGCGAACGTTTGGGCGAAGAGTGTGCGAGTGACGGACCGGGGTTCGCCCTACTCCAGCGGTACGAGGGAGGGGGTGTTGCCCTCGGTATCGCGGACCGGGGGCGCGGCGTTCGGCGCCGCGGGCGGCGGGCCCACGCCAGGAACGAGCGGACCGGCGGCGTCCTCGGTGACGACGGGCCCGCTCGGGACCAGCGCGGGACGGTTCGGCGCCTCGGGCGCCTCGCCCGCGCCGCCGGGGATCGCGGGTGCGAAATAGCGGATCGGCGGGAAGAACCAGGCGAGGGCGAGCGCCACGACGCAGGCGACGAGGAGCCCCGTCGCCAGCCCCTTCCAGAAACCGCCCTTCCGGCGGCGTGCCCGGACCCGCAAAACCCCGTTCCTTCCCAGCTGGCCCTTGACCCCGTCTGACCGGCGGGGCCATGTATAACGCGCGCGCCCGCCCGTGCCAGCCGAAAAGCTTTGGAAAGTCCGCGAAATGCTGCTGCTGATCGATAATTACGACAGCTTCACCTACAATCTCTATCACTATCTCGGCCAGCTCGGAGCCGAGATGGTGGTGCGCCGCAACGACGAGATCGACGTCCAGCAGGCGATGGCGATGCGCCCCTCCGCGATCCTGCTTTCGCCCGGCCCCTGCGATCCCGATCAGGCCGGGATCTGCCTCGCGCTGATCGCCGCCGCCGCCGAGACCAGGACGCCGCTCATCGGCGTCTGCCTCGGCCATCAGGCGATCGGCCAGGCCTTCGGGGGCAAGGTCATACGCGCGGGCGAGATCGTCCATGGCAAGCTCGGCACGATCCGGCACACCGGCGCCGGCGTCTTCGCGGACCTGCCCTCGCCCTTCCACGCCACCCGCTACCACAGCCTGATCGTCGAGCGCGCGAGCCTGCCGGCGGAACTCAACGTGACGGCGGAACTCGAGGACGGGATCATCATGGGTCTCCAGCATCGCGACCTGCCGATCCACGGGGTGCAGTTCCACCCCGAGTCGATCGCCTCCGAACACGGCCATGCGCTGCTCCGCAACTTCCTCGATCTCGCGCGGGTGGCAGCATGAGCGACCGTCTCAAGACATTGATCGCCAAGGCCGTCGAAGGCCCCCTGACGCGGGAACAGGCCGAGGGGGCCTTCTCCGCGATCATGGAGGGCGAGGCGACCCCGGCCCAGATCGGCGGCTTCCTGATGACGCTCCGCGCCCGCGGCGAGACGGTGACGGAATTCGCCGCCGCCGCCGCCGTGATGCGGGCGAAATGCGTGCGCGTCCATGCGCCCGAGGGGGCGATGGACATCGTCGGCACCGGCGGCGACGGCAAGGGCACGCTCAACATCTCGACCGCGACCGCGCTCGTCGTCGCGGGCGCCGGCGTGCCCGTCGCCAAGCACGGCAACCGCAACCTGTCGTCGAAATCCGGCTCCGCCGACGCGCTCGGCGAGCTCGGCATCCAGGTCATGGTCGGCCCCGAAGTGGTCGAGCGGGCGCTGCGGGAGATCGGCATAGGCTTCATGATGGCGCCGATGCACCATCCGGCGATGCGCCACGTGATGCCCGCGCGGATCGAACTCGGCACGCGGACGATCTTCAACATCCTCGGCCCGCTCACCAATCCCGCGAAGGTGCGGCGCCAGCTGACCGGCGCCTATTCGCCGAAGGTGATCCGACCGATGGCCGAAACGCTGGCAGCGCTCGGCTCCGATCGCGCCTGGCTGGTGCATGGCGGCGACGGAACCGATGAAGTCTCGATCGCCGGCGTCACCCATGTCGCGGAGCTTCGCGACGGCAAGATCAGCGAATTCGAGATCACCCCCGCCGACGCCGGCCTGCCGAGCCACCCGTTCGAGGCGATCCGGGGCGGCACGCCGGCGGAGAACGCGGTCGCGCTCCGCCGTCTGCTCGATGGGGAGCCCTCGGCCTATCGCGACGCCGTTCTCCTGAACACCGCCGCCGCGCTCGTCGTCGCGGAACGCGCCAGCGACCTCGGCGAAGGCGTCGATCTCGCGCGCGACAGCATCGATTCCGGCGCCGCGCGCGAAAAGGCGGAACGACTCGCCACGCTGACGCGGCTCGCAGCCGAGGCCGCCCAGCAGGCGGAAGGACGAGGACGATGACGATTCTGGACGAAATCAAGGCCTACAAGCTCGCCGACATCGCCGAGCGAAAGGCTACCCGCCCGCTCACGGAGATCGAGACACTCGCCCGCGCCGCGGGTCCGGTCCGCCCGTTCGGCAAGGCGCTGCAACGCGCCTCGATGTCGGGCGGCTACGGGCTCATCGCCGAGATCAAGAAGGCGAGCCCGTCCAAGGGGGTGATCCGCGAGGATTTCGATCCCGAGGCCCTCGCCCGCGCCTACGAGGCCGGCGGCGCCACCTGTCTCTCCGTGCTGACCGACGGCCCGAGCTTCAGCGGCGACGACGACTTTCTTGCGATCGCGCGCAATGCCACCGCGCTGCCGGTCCTCCGCAAGGACTTCCTCTTCGATCCCTGGCAGGTCGTGGAATCCCGCGCGCTCGGCGCCGACTGCATCCTGATCATCCTCGCCGCGGTGAGCGACTCGGAGGCGGCCGCGCTCGAGGCGGCGGCCATCGAATGGGGCATGGACGTGCTCATCGAGACGCATGACGAGGAGGAACTCGCGCGCGCGAAGATGCTGCGCTCGAACCTCGTCGGCATCAACAACCGGGACCTCCGCACCTTCGTGACCGATCTCGCGGTGACCCGGCGGCTGGCGCGCGATGTGGAACCGGACCGGCTGATCATCTCGGAATCCGGCATCGCGACGCGGCAGGATCTCGCGAAGCTCGCGAGCTACGGTGTGCGCTGCTTCCTGGTCGGCGAGACGCTGATGCGCGAGGAGAACGTGGAGGGCGCCACCCGGGCGCTGCTGCGGAGTCCCTGGACGCCGGAAGCCGGCTGATGTCCGGCCTCACCCATTTCGACGCCAGCGGCGCGGCCTCGATGGTCGATGTCTCCGAGAAGCCCGCCACCGCGCGGGAGGCCGTCGCCCGGGGCACGATCCGCATGGCGCCCGAGACCCTCGCGCTCTTCATGGCCGGAACGGCGAAAAAGGGCGATGTGGCGGGCGTCGCACGTCTCGCCGGGATCATGGGCGCCAAACGCACCGCCGATCTCATCCCGCTCTGCCATCCGCTGGCGCTCTCGCGCGTCGCGGTCGATCTCACGGCCGAGCCCGAGGCTGGCCAGGTCGTGATCGAGGCGCGGGTGAAGACGACCGGCCCGACCGGTGTCGAGATGGAGGCGCTGACCGCCGTCTCCGTCGCCGCGCTGACGGTCTACGACATGCTGAAGGCCGTCGACCGCGGCATGGTCATCGGCGAGATTCGCGTGGTCATGAAGGACGGCGGCGCCTCCGGACGATTCGAGGCGCCATGACGATCCCGATCGAGACAGTTCCGCGCATGACGGGTCCGGACAACACGGGTCCGATCAGCACGGGCCCTGTCGTACGGCTCCGGCCATGACCGGGCTCATCAGCGTCGACGAGGCACGCGAGCGGCTCCTCGCCCTCGTCGCGCCGCTTGGTACGGAGCAGGTCGCGCTCGCCGCCGCCGGTGGGCGGGTGCTGGCGGAGGACGCGGTGGCGACGCGCGCGCAACCGCCCTTCGACGCCTCGGCCATGGACGGCTATGCGATCCGCGAGGCGGACTACCGGGCGGGCCGCGCTCTCTCGGTGATCGGAACCTCGGCCGCGGGCGCGCGGTTCGGCGATGCCGTCGCTCCGGGCACCGCCGTGCGGATCTTCACCGGCGCGCCCTTGCCCGAAGGCGCGGAGCGGGTGGTGATCCAGGAGAATGTCACCCGGACCGGCGATTCCGTGACCCTGAACGAGGCCGCGCCGGGCGGCGTCAACATCCGTCCCGCCGGAGGCGATTTCCGCCCGGGGGCACGGATCGCCGCGCCCCGCCGGCTCGGACCGGGCGATCTCGCGCTGATGGCGGCGATGAACATCGGCCGGCCGGTCGTCCGGCGCCGCCCCATCGTCGCCCTGATCGCGACGGGCGATGAGCTTGCGATGCCGGGAGAAGAACCGGCGAGCGACCAGATCCTCTGCTCGAACAGCTTCGGGCTCAAGGCCATGCTGGAGACCGCCGGCGCCGAGGCACGGCTGCTGCCGATCGCGCGGGACACGACCGAGAGCCTCATGGCGGCCTTCGATCTCGCCGCCGGCGCGGATCTGATCGTCACGCTGGGTGGCGCCTCGGTCGGCGACCATGACCTCGTGCGCTCGACCGCGGTGGAGCGCGGGCTCGAACTCTCGTTCTACAAGATCGCCATGCGGCCGGGCAAACCGCTGATGGCCGGCCGGCTCGGCACCACGCCGATGATCGGCCTCCCCGGCAACCCGGTCTCCGCGATGGTCTGCGGCCTGCTTTTCGTGGTCCCGGCCGTCCACCGCCTGCTCGGCCTTCCGGCCGATCCCCCCGCGCGCGTTTCCGCCCGCCTCTCGGCCTCGCTTGAGCGGAACGGCGAGCGCGCGCATTATATGATGGCCCGCGCCGAGGCCGATGCGGGAGGCTGGCGGGTCGAGGCCTTCGGGCGGCAGGATTCTTCGCTGCTCTCGGTCTTGTCGCAGGCGAACGCTCTGCTGATCCGCCCGGTGGATGACCCGGCGCGGACCCGGGGCGATCAGGTTGAGTTCATGTGGATTTGATCAACCTGAGTTTGTATTTTCGGAATATCTCTTGACACAAAACATGAACGTTTCTAGAACACTACGGAATTGATCCGAAGGAACCCGGCGATGCTGACGCGCAAGCAATACGACCTGCTGCACTTCATCCACGATCGCCTGAGCCGGGATGGTGTTCCCCCGTCCTTCGACGAGATGAAGGAGGCGCTGGACCTCCGCTCGAAATCCGGCATCCATCGGCTGATCACCGCGCTGGAAGAACGCGGCTTCATCCGACGCCTCGCCCACCGGGCCAGGGCGATCGAGATCCTGCGCCTGCCCGACAGCCTCGAGAGCGGGAGCCCGTCGCCGGGCAGGGCGCGGGAGATGGCGGGCAGCGGAACGGGGGACGCGGGCGCCGCGGTCATCCCGATGCCGACGGCCGCCGCCTCCTACGAGCTGCCCGTGATGGGCCGGATCGCCGCCGGTACACCGATCGAGGCGATTCAGCAGGTGTCGCGCAACATCGCCGTGCCGGCCGCGATGCTCGCGAGCGCGGGCCGGCACTACGCGCTCGAAGTCCGGGGTGATTCGATGATCAACGCCGGGATCAACAACGGCGATGTCGTGGTGATCCAGGAACGCGCGACCGCCGACAATGGCGATATCGTCGTCGCGCTGATCGAGGGCGAGGAGGCGACGCTCAAGACCTTCCGCCGCCGCGGCGGCACAATCGCGCTCGAAGCGGCCAATCCCTCTTACGAGACCCGGCTCTATCAGGACCATCAGGTCCGCGTGCAGGGAAAGCTCGTCGGCCTCATCCGGACCTACTGAGGTCAGCCGCTCCACCCGTCGAAGCGGCCAGGAGCGCCGCCATGGAAGCCACGCGCCGCATCGGGATCAGCGGCGTGACAGGCGAGATGAGATTCGGGACGCATGACCGGCCTCCGGTCGGATGAACCGCTCGCGCGCCCGAGACACGTCGGACCGGTCGGCCGCGGTTCCGAGAACTAGCCACGCCCCGCGCCGCGATCCGGACCGGGCACGACGACGCGCTCGATCCGCCCCGCGTGGCGCTGGGCGCTCGATCAGCTCATGCCGACCCGGCGCAAGCGCCGCGCGCCGCCGCGTGACTCGGATGCTGCGTTGGCGGGATCGGCCAGCGAGCGGACCAGCGCGATCAGGGATGCGCGTGTGTCCGGGTCCGGGATCGACAGGAAGGCATCGTCGAGCATCGAGAGTTCGGCCTCCTTGGGCGACCCCTCCATCTCCTCGAAGCCGGGCCGCGCCCCGAGCCCTTCGTAGAAGTATTGCACGGGCACCTGCAGGATGCGGGACATCAGATAAAGCCGTCCCGCACCGATTCGGTTCGATCCGTTCTCGTATTTCTGCACCTGGCTGAAGGTCAGTCCCAGCTGCTGGCCCAGCCTGCTCTGGCTGACCCCGAGGTATTCACGCCGCTGACGCATGCGTCGGCCGACATGCGCGTCGACAAGACTGGTCTTGTCGGCCAGGGCCGTCAATTCGTTCATGGTACGCCGCCCCCTGCTCGTTCTCCGTCGCGAGACCGCGATCGGACACCCTCCCGGCCGTGTCGACTCTCCCCATCGGGGGAGAGTCGGGATTCTCACGTCCGGCCCCATCCGCCGCTTGACCATAATCGTGATCCGGGCGGCTTCGCGAAACCTGTCCTATTGTACAGGCGCAGGGGGGAGTTTTCGGCGCGGCCGGGCCTATTCCGCCGCCATCAGACGCTCGGGCGCCGGGATCGCGGACATCTGCAGCACCGCGTACTTCCGCCCGTCACTCTCGCTCGTATACGGCTCGCCGAGCCGGTGTGCGTCGAAGCCGAGCTGGCGCAGCCCCCGCATCAGGGGCAGCGGCGAGAGCGAGACCAGAGCCTCCGCCCCACGCGAACGCGCCGTATGGACCAGCCCGTCGACGATCAGCGTCAGGCAGGTCGCGCGCTCCGCGTGACCCGCGACCTCCTCCGACATCACCAGGCGGGTGCATTCCCAGACCTCGGGCGTCTCGATGTCGGCGGGCATCACCTCGGGCGGGATGCTGCTGAGCTCGCCCCGGAGCGCATCGCGGAGCATGTAGGTATGCGTCCCCCAGCGCGCCGTCGTCGGCATGCAGCGCGCGCCGCCGATGACCCTGTCACCGCGCAGCACGAGCGAATAATGCGCGAGCGGATTGTCGTACTGGTCCATCTCCACTTCGTCGTCGTGGGGGATGTCCCATCCGAGCCCATCGACGAAGAAGGTCTTCCGAAGGCGAAGGAAATCGTGGAAAGCCGCGCCGTGACGGTGCTGGCCGAGAAAATCGAATGTGATATTGCGCATGACTCATCCTCGTTCTGGATGAGTCAAGCTAAGCCCGCGGCGATCCCTCTGTTAATCTCCCATGCGGTCGGAACCGGCCAATAATCGCCGAGAGCGGCGAAAAGACTCAGATCATTCCCAGCATGGTCGCCTTGGCCGCCGCCTGCGAGCCCGTCTTCGCGCGGAGTTTCAGCCGGGCGCTTTTCAACCGCTGCTTGATCGCGCTCTCCGAAACGCCCAGCGCGCAGGCGATCTCCTTCATCAGAAGGCCGTTCTTGACGAGGCCGAGCGTCTCGAGCTCCGCCGCCGTCAGGTTGCGCGGCTGCTCGTGGGCGTCGTGCTGAGCGCGCAGGAGCGTCGTCAGGTGCTCGAGTTCCTCGGTGGCGAAATCGCGGTCGGAGCGACAGAAGAGGCCGAAGCTGCGCTGCCCGGCGCCTCCGTCGTCACGACAGCTTACCGCCGCGCCGAAGAAGAGCCCATGGGCCTTGGCGAGTTCGAGCACGCCGAGCCGATCATGTATTCCGAGCTCGGTCCAACGCGCCGCGCCGTCGTTGTGGTAGCACCAGGCGATGGCGGGATCGTGCACGATCAGGCCGCTCATCGTGTATTCGCGCACCCACAGCTCTGGAAGCTGGTTGTGCTCGACCATCGGAAAGGCAAAACCGACACGCAGCGCGATGTAGTAGCCTGCCGGAGCGAGATCCTGAAAATCCTGCAACGTCGTTCAACCTACTCGCCGAGGCACACGCGAAACGGGTCTTTCGCCTTCGCCTTCATGGCACTAGTTTCATCTGACTGTGACATTAGGGGGATTGGTGCCTCCTCGCAACCATGTCGCGAGCAAGAGGGGAAAATGGCTCAGCGGACGAGCATCGCGACACTGCTGCGGGAGTTCGACCAGCGAAGCCCGGCGGGTTTCGCGATCGCGCTCCACATACGCTTCACCTCCCCCGCCTATCTGTTCCAGACCTATCCGAAGCGCTGGATGGACCATTATTCGGAGCGTGGCATGGTCGTAAACGATCCCACCGTGCATTGGGGCGTTCAGAATCTGGGCCGGATCCGCTGGAGCGACCTGGAAGCGATCGACAGCGCCGGTGTGCTCGACGAGGCGAAAAACTACGGATTGATGAACGGAGTGACCGTTTCAATTCTGCGTGATGGCACCCGCACGATCGCGAGTTTCGCCCGCGCGGACCGCGACTACGACGATTTCGAGATGGACGAACTTGAGGAACTGCTGCTGCGCCTGCACCGGGAAACGGCGGATCTGCCGAAACTGGACCCGGCGGACCGCGAGGCGCTGCGCGAGCTTTCAGTCCGCCTAACGCATTGAGATCGCCTCAGCGAAGCCGTTCGATGAGGCGCATGGCGGCGGCCGGATTCCCCGCCTTCGCCCCCCCGATCACATAGAGGAACACGTCGCGCGCCACGCCGTCGGCCCCGGTGGAGTGCCCCCCGGAAGCCCCGCCGACCGCGGGCAGCCCCTCCGGCGCCCTCCCCTCGGCCCAGGCGCGGGCGCGGTCGGCCCAGCGATCCAGTTCCGCGTCCGAATAGCCGTTCGGCTCGTCCTCGCGCGTCCCCATGATTCGCGCGTAGACGAAGGGCGCCGTCACGTCCGGGATCAGCGGATGCTGCGAGTCGCCCGCGACGACCTGCGCCACACCGCGGGCTCGCAGCAGGTCGAGGTATTCGGGCACGGCGAAGCTCGGATGCCGCGCCTCGATGACATGGGCGATCGGCTGCCCCGCGACCTCGGCGGGCAGGAGTTCGAGGAAGGCGGCGAGATCCTCGGGGACGAACTTCTTGGTCCCGGCCAACTGCCAGTTCACGGGCCCGAGCTTGTCGCCCAGTTCCATGACACCGCTCGAGAAGAAGCGTTCAATTGATTCGCCCGCCTCCGCGAGCACACGGCGATTCGTGGTGAAGCGCGGTCCCTTGACCGAGAAGACGAAACCGTCCGGGGTCTCGTCCCGCCACTTGCGGAAACTCGCCGGCTTCTGGGAGCCGTAGAAGGTGCCGTTGATCTCGATCGAGGTGAGCGCCTCGCCGGCGTATTCCAGTTCCCGTTTCTGGGCCAGCCCCGCTGGATAGAACCTTCCCCGCCAGGGTGCGAAGGTCCAGCCGCCAACGCCGACGCGGATCCGTCCCGCCATGTCACACCTCCCCCGGGTCAGCCTCGCAGACCGGCGCGATCCTGCCCCCATCCCCCAGGACATGCCACAGCGAATCTCCCGCGGGAACGCATGATGAACATTCGCGCGCGCTCCGGCACGGCCGGCGCGGGCGGTACGCGTGTCGCGAGATCCCTTGTGGCGGTCAGGGCCGGCCGGTAGAGAGCGGACAGGGAGAGTCATCCATGCAAGAGCAGAATCTCGTCCGGGCCGCCCTCTGGATGGCGGTCGCGATCCTCTCGTTCTCGGCCATGGCCGTGGCGGGACGCGAACTGCTGGTCGAGATGAACACGTTCGAGCTGATGCTCTATCGCTCGGCGATCGGCTTCGCCTGCGTCTGCGCGATCATGGCCACGCGGCCGGCGGGCTTCTCGCTGGCCAGGACCAAGCATCTCCGGCTGCACCTGCTCCGCAACGTCATCCATTACGCGGGCCAGAATCTGTGGTTCTACGCGATCTCGCTCATCGCGCTGAGCCAGGTGGTGGCAATCGAGTTCACCAACCCGATCTGGGTCGCCGTGCTGGCACCGTTCCTGCTCGGGGAACGGCTGACCCGTGCCCGGCTCATCGCGGCGATCCTGGGCTTTCTCGGCGTGCTCATCGTCGCCCAGCCGGGCCGCGCGGAGATCGGTCCGGGACAGATGGCGGTCGCGGTCGCCGCGCTCTGCTACGCGCTCAACACGATCTATACCAAGCAGATCATGCGCTTCGATCACGTGCTGACGGTGATCTTCTACATGACGCTGATGCAGGGCGCCGCGAGCCTCGTCCTGTCGCTGCCGGGCGGCATTCCGGTGCCGCCGGCGAGGGACTTCCTCTATATCCTCGTGGTCGGCATCACCGGCGTCAGCGCGCATTTCGCGCTGACCTCGGCGCTGCGCTGGGCTCCCGCGACCATCGTCGCGCCGATGGATTTCGCGCGCCTGCCGATCATCGCCGTCGTGGGCATGCTCCTCTACGGCGAGACGCTCAGCCCGATGGTGGCAATCGGCGCGGCGATCATCGTGCTCGCCAATGTCGTCAACCTGCGCGACAGCGCGCGCCGCCCGCGGCCCGTCTGAGCCTCCTTCCCCTACCCGGCACACGCCCGCTCGCCCCGCCTATCATCCGCCCGACCCACTTCAACCGCGGCGGGCCTTTCTCCCCGGCCGGTGGCGTGCTAGTCGGACGCGCGGATTGGACCAGTCCGAAGGAACGAGGAGACGGACATGAAAATCGACGCGATCCCGGCGGGGAAGAACCCGCCCGAGGACATCAATGTCGTGATCGAGATCACGGGCGGCGCCGCCGGTGGCGCTCCGGTGAAATACGAGATCGACAAGGAATCGGGCGCGGTCTTCGTGGACCGGATCGTCAACACCCCGATGTTCTACCCCTGCAACTACGGATTCGTCCCGAACACGCTGCACGCCGACGGCGATCCGACCGACGTGCTCGTGCTCTGCGACTTCCCGCTGCAGCCGGGCGTCGTCATCCGCTGCCGTCCCGTGGGCGTGCTGAAGATGGAGGACGATGGCGGCATGGACGACAAGCTGATCGCCGTCCCCGTCACCAAGGTCGATCCGTTCCAGGCCCATATCAAGGACCTCGACGACATCCCGCAGAAGACCCGGGACCGGATCAAGCACTTCTTCGAGCACTACAAGGATCTCGAGGAAGGCAAGTGGGTGAAGGTGATCGGCTGGGGCCAAAAGGACGAAGCCGAGTCGATCCTCCGGACTTCGCTCGAGGCCGTCAAGAAGTGACCCCGGCCAGGCAGTGATTCCGGCGCGCCGGCCCATGACGCGGGCCGGCGCCCGGCTGTTGCGACGCTGCGTCACATTGCATGCGACCTGACGTCACCCCTTGACGGAAATGCCCGCTACCCGGAGAAGTTTCCAGAATACACGCCGAAGCTGTGTTTCTGGGAGGATCGATGGCCAGAACGGACCGTCAGCCGCGCTGGATTGCCACGCGCGCGCCAATTTTCGCAACCACCACCGCCACGTTCGCCGCCACGTTCGCCCTTGGGGCGGCGCTCGCGCCCGGCGCGGCGCATGCCGGAGCGATCGAACGGGCCGTGCCCGCCCCGAGCCGCATCCTGTTCGAGGAAGGCCGCTACGCCGAGGTGGGGCTGAGCTTCACCGATCCCGACCAGAGCGGCGGCGACGCCAATCTCGCCGCGCTTGGCGGGCCGGACGCGATCATCCCGGGCAATACCGGAGATCTCTTCGAGGATCACTGGAGCTACTCGGCGGCGTTCAAGGATCAGATCACCGACCGGTGGTCCTATGTGCTGGCCTTCGACCAGCCCTATGGCGCGGACACGCAGTACGGCGCGGGCAGCTTCCCCGCCGGGGTCTTCAGCTACGACGGCACCAACGCCGATCTCAACACCTATCAGCTGAGCGCGATCGTCGCCTATGACGCCACGCCGAACATCAAGGTCTTCGGTGGTGCGCGGGCGCAGCGGCTCGACGCGAGCGCCGCGATCCCCTTCATCGGCCCGCCCACCCTGCCCGGTTACACGGTCGACGCCGATGCCGACTGGGGCTACGGCTACCTCCTCGGCGCCGCGTACCACATCCCCGAGATCGCGCTCCGCGTGGCACTCACCTATCATTCGAAGATCGGCCATTCCCTCGACACGAGCGAATTCGACAGCATCGCCATCCCGGGCGTACAGGACGGCGGCACGACCACCGACATCGACACGCCGCAGTCCGTGGCGCTCGAATTCCAGACCGGTGTCATGGCGAACACGCTCGTCTTCGGGTCGATCCGCTGGGTGGACTGGTCGGAGTTCTCGATCGCGCCGCCGACCTATACCGCGCTGACCGGCCGCGATCTCGTCGATTATTCCGAGGACTGGTGGACCTACAATCTCGGCGCCGCGTATCAGTTCACCGACGATCTGGCCGCTTCGTTCTCCGTGACCTGGGAGCCATCGGTCGGTGGGGAGCTGACGACGCTCGGCCCCTCCGACGGCCGGACCACGGCCAATGTCGGGGTCAGCTACGACTACGGGAAGGCGAATTTCGCGGGCGGGGTCAGCTACGGCACGCTCGGCGATACGACGAACGTGCTCGGGACGGATTTCAACGACGGCTCGGTCTGGGCCGCCGGGCTGCGGATCGGCTACAGCTTCTGATCCCACACTTTCTGATCGGATCGGGCGCCCCGCGCGGGCGCCCGAATTACCGAACCGGCGCTGGCCCTCAGACGATGAGATCGTGCGCGCCCAGCGTGATCCGGCCCTCGAAGGCGATCGCGAAATCCGCCGACCCGTCACCATCGGAGTCGATGACGAGCCGCGTGCCCTCGGCGGCGCGGTGATCGTAGCGGATCTCGGAGGCGCCGCCGGAAAAGGCGGAGCGGCCAACGAAGGACAGATCCGCCGCTCCCGCGATCCCGCTCAGGTCGATCCGGTCGTCCTCGCCACGTGCGAAATCGAGCACCAGATCGCGCCCGCGCAGCGTTGAATGCGCCAGGTCGTCGAAGACGAAACGGTCCCCGCCATCCCCGCCGCGCAGAACATCGGCGCCGGAGCCGCCTTCGAGCGTATCCGCGCCCGCGCCGCCCAGCAGGCGATCCGCGCCGGAGCCACCGTCGAGCAGGTCCTCCCCCTCACCGCCGCTCAGCCGGTCACGACCGTCGCGTCCCCGCAGCGCATCGTCGCCATCGCGGCCGAGCAGGCGGTTGGCGAGACCGTTGCCAAACAGGCGGTCGTCGAAGTCGCCGCCGTCCGCGTTCTCGATCTCGGAGAAATAGCCGAGGAACACCTGATCGTCCCAGAGCAGCGACCTGCCCTTGGCCCCCTCGTGGTTCCAGGTGCCGCCACGCAGGTCGAGCGTCACGCCCTCGTCGCTGTCGCGCGCGGTGATCCGGTCCTCGCCTCCGCCGTCCCAGATCAGCTTGTCCTCGCCGAAGGCATAGGTGTTGTCGTTCCGACGCGACGCGGCGGGTCCGTAGATGCTCTGCAGCGCGATGATGTCGAAGAGCGCCAGCCCGCCGTTCTCGCTGTCGCGGGTATAGGACATGACGGTATTCTCCGCGTGGTCCTCCCAGTCGGGCAACCGCGAGTCGCCCTCGAACGGGTGCTTCAGCCCGAGCGTGTGGCCGATCTCGTGCTGGGTCGAGATCGGCGAGGTAATGCCGACGTCGGAGTCGAGCCAGACCTCCATGCCGGACATGAGTTCGCCCGCCACCTTGTCGTAGAAGGGCATATAGGCATAGCCGGCCCAGTCGCCCTCGATATCGAACAGGCCGAAGTTCAGATCCGCCGTTCCGCTCACTTCCGTGAACCGCACATTCGCCACCGCCTCGTACCGGGCCAGGGCGCTCGCGACATCGGAGCGTTCGGCCGCGCCGTAGGTCTCGAACGAATCGCTCGGATCGCCATAGACATCCATCGCGTCGTCGGGCGCGCTCGTCATGAACCCGTAGGTCAGGCGCGCCGGCGCGCCGTCGCGCGCATTGGCGAAGGGACGGACGACCTCGTCCTCGCCATTCTCGTTACGCAAGGCATCGACGAAATACTCCGCCATTCTCGTTCCTCTCGATTCCGACCGAAACCCGGCCACCTGGCGCCTGAAATGCGTCGCGCCGGCTCCGTGCAACCCACCCGGACGCCGCGACGAATCCGGGCGGCCGGCGCGACAGACTAGCACCCGGTTCCGGCCCGTACCATCGCCGCGCGCCCACGCACCCGCCGCCCCGGAGAGCGAGACGGATTGCCAGAGGGGTGACGCGCGGTTAGCACTTGGCGAAAGACAAGGGCCCAGCATGATCTACCAAGCATGATCTACCAAACGCCCCGGGACTGGACCGACGCCACGCACCGCCGCGTCTCGCTCTTCGGCATGTCCGGCCTCGGCAAGACACGCATCGCAAGCCTGCTGCGCGACGAGGGCGACTGGTTCCACTATTCCGTCGATTTCCGGATCGGCACCCGCTACATGGGCGAGCACATCGTCGACAACTTCAAGCGCGAGGCGATGCGCAACCCCTTCCTGCGCGAGCTTCTGCGCTCGGATTCGATCTATATCGCCTCCAACATCACCTTCCAGAACCTCACTCCGCTCTCGACCTATCTCGGCAAGCCGGGCGATCCGGCGAAGGGCGGCATCCCGTTCGAGGAGTACCTCCGCCGCCAGCGTCAGCACCGCGTGGCCGAGATCGCCGCGACCCGCGACGCCGTGCCCTTCATCGACAAGGCCCGCGACATCTACGGCTACGGCCATTTCGTCTGCGACTGCTCCGGTTCGCTCTGCGAGGTGGTCGATCCGCGCGACCACGCCGATCCCGTGCTGCGCGAGCTTTCGGAAAATCTGCTGCTGATCTGGATCAGGGGCACAGAGACGGATGTGGAGAGTCTCGTCGCGCGGTTCGATCGGGCACCGAAGCCGATGTATTATCAGGAGGAATTCCTCCTTCGGCTCTGGGACGAATATCGCGCCGAGACCGGCCTCGCGCCCGGGGAGGTCGATCCCGACGCCTTCATCCGCCACGGGTTCCGCGCGCTCATCAATCACCGGCTGCCGCGCTACGCGGCGATGGCGGAGCAATGGGGCGTCACGGTCGAGGCCGCCGATGTCGCCGCGTTGCGCGACGCCGCCGATTTCAGGACGCTGGTCGCCGAGGCGATCGCGCGGAAATCCGGATGATCCCGCCCGCCGGCCATGACGGCGAGGCGGAAGCCGCCGCCCTCCGCTGCGAGCCGAACCGCCGCGCCCGCGCGGAGGACGGGCACCGGAGCGACGGGGCCGAGGACGGGCACAGCCACGGACACGGGCCGGGAGGCCATTCGCACGGACACCATCACGCGGCCAATGCCCGCGCGCTCGGAACGGTCGCCGTGCTGACCGGCGGGTTCATGGTGGTCGAGGCGGTCGGCGGGATCGTCTCGGGCTCGCTCGCGCTGCTGGCCGACGCGGGCCACATGCTGACCGATTTCGCCGCGCTCGTCATGGCCTGGATCGCGGTCCGGATCGCGCGCCGTCCGGCCGATGCCCGGCGCACCTACGGTTTCGACCGGGTGTCGGTGCTGGCGGCCTTCGTCAACGGGCTGGCCCTCTTCCTGATCGCGATCTGGATCACCTACGAGGCCTGGCACCGGCTCACGGAGCCCGCGCCCGTGCTGGGCGGGCTCATGCTCGCGGTGGCCGTCGCGGGGCTCGTCGTGAATATCGCGGGCTTCTGGATACTCACGCGCGGCGAGAGCGCGAACCTCAATATCCGCGCCGCCGTGCTGCATGTCGCGGGCGACCTGCTCGGCTCGCTCGCCGCGATCATCGCCGCCCTCGTCATCCTCTGGACCGGATGGACGCCGATCGACCCGATCCTCTCGGTGCTCGTCTCGGTGCTCATCCTGCGCTCGGCCTATCATGTGGTGCGCGACAGCGCGCGTATCCTGCTGGAGGCGAGTCCGAGCGGCTTCGATCCCGAGACGGTGGCCGCCGATCTCACGCGCGAGATCCCGGGCCTCGTCGCCGTGCGTCACCTCCACGCCTGGTCGATCAGCGAGGAGCGGCCCATGGCGACGCTCGAGGCGGTCGTCGCCGCCGACGCCGATCCGGCCGCGACGCGCGAGGCGATCAAGCACCGGCTTGCCGAGCGCTTCGCGGTCGATCATGCGACGGTGGAGATTCACATCGAGACCGAGGCGCCGATCGAGGTCCCGGATGACGCACCGGTCAGCGACCCCGATTGACACCCCCCGGGCCCACGCGGTTGCCGGGCGGGCCGGCAGAGGCTATCTGACGGCTCTCGTTCACGAAAGCGCCCAGAGATGCCGATCAAGATTCCTCAGAACCTGCCCGCCCATGACGTGCTCCGGCGCGAGGGCGTCATGGTCATGTCCGAGGAAACCGCGCTCAGGCAGGATATCCGGCCGCTCAGGATCGGGCTCGTCAACCTGATGCCGAAGAAGGTGCAGACCGAGACGCAGTTCGCCCGGCTGATCGGTGCGACGCCGCTCCAGATCGACCTGACGCTGATCCGCATGACCGAGCATCAGTCGAAGAATACCTCGGCCGAGCATCTCGAAGCCTTCTACCGCACCTTCCAGGACGCGAAGGCCGAGAAGTTCGACGGGCTCGTCATTACCGGCGCGCCGATCGAACATCTCGATTTCGAGGATGTCTCCTACTGGGACGAATTGCGCGAGCTCTTCGACTGGACCCAGACCAACGTCCATCACACGATGGGCGTCTGCTGGGGCGGCATGGCGATGCTGCACCACTTCCACGGCGTGCCGAAACACATCCTTCCCGCGAAGGCCTTCGGCTGTTTCGAGCACGAATCCGCGCCCCGCTCCGCCTCCCCCTTCCTGCGCGGCTTCGCTGACCGGTTCATCGTGCCGGTGAGCCGCTGGACCGAGATCCGCTCCGAGGACGTGGACCTGCATCCCGAGCTTGAACTTCTCGTCTCCTCCGAGGAGGTCGGCCCGTGTCTGATCGAGGACGCCGGCCACCGCGCGCTCTACATGTTCAATCACCTGGAATACGATTCAACGACCCTGAAGGAAGAATACGACCGCGACGCGGAGGCGAAGGGCGCGCCGATCCCGCTTCCCGTCGACTATTTCCCCGGGGACGATCCCTCCGCCCCGCCGGCCAACCGATGGCGCGCCCACGGGCACCTGCTCTACGGGAACTGGATCAACCAGATCTACCAGACGACCTCCTACGATATCGAGATGATCGGCGCCTGAGGGCGCCTCCCACCCACGCGAGACCGTCATGCGCGAAGAAGCGGAGCCCGGTGCCGGGCGCGACAGAGGCACCGAATACGCCGCGGCCACCGAGGAAGGCATCGTCGTCGTCGACGGGACGCCGATCCATTACCTGCGGGCCGGGACCGGTCCTGCGGTCGTGCTGATCCATGGCGCCAGCGCCAATCTCGGCGACATGAGCTTCGATCTGCTGCCCCGGCTCGCACGGCACCATTCGGTCGTGGCCTTCGACCGGCCGGGCCATGGCAGCAGCGGCTGGCCGGCGCGGGGCGGAGAGCAACTGGCGCATCAGGCGCGGATGCTGCGCGCCGCGCTCTCGAGCCTCGGCCACGACCGCGCGATCGTGGCCGGTCACAGCTACGGCGGGGCGGTGGCCCTCGCCTGGGCGCTCGAAATGCCCGCGAGCGTCGCCGGCCTGCTCCTGCTCGGCGCGCCGAGCCAGGGGTGGAACGGCGGCATGGGGATGGGCAACGACCTGCTGGCCCATCCGCTGACGGCGCCGTATTTCTCATGGGCGCTGCCCGCGATGATGACGCGCTCGATCCTCGACCGCCGGATCGAGGAGCTTTTCGCGCCGCAGCGGCCGCCGAGCGGGCTGGTCGCCCATGTCTCGCCCCGCAAGATCTTCGCTCCGGAGACGCTGCGCGCGAATGCCGTGCAGCTGATGGCGCTGAAGCGTCAGTTGCTGGCGATGGTCCCGCGCTACCCGGGACTCAGGATGCCCGTCGAGATCCTGCACGGGACCGAGGACGCGGTCGTGCCGATAGAGTTTCACGCGGAACGCCTGGCCGCGGCGGTGCCGGGCGCCCGGCTGACGCCGCTGCCCGGCGTGGGGCACATGCCGCACCATGTGGTGCCGCGGGAGGTCGAATTCGCGCTGGCCAGGCTGGTGGCGGCAGGATAGCGCCGCCGGGGCGGCACCTCGCGGGCACGCGCCAGACGCCGCGGGCCGGGACGTTGCCCGATGCCCCGCGCTTCGCCATAGTTCCCAGATGTCAACGAGGGGAGCCGAGATGGCCAAATCCGGTAAGAAGGCGTCCGGCAGGAACGGGTCCGGCGGGAAGCAGAGCAAGACGGGCGGGAAGGACGCCGCCAGGGCCGGGGAGCCGGCGGAAGCCAGCCTGCCCTTCGGCGGCGCCGTCAGCCGGTTCGCCGAGAAGGGCGCGCCGCCCGAGATCCGGAAGGCGCTGCGCGACGCCTCCAAGAAGTCGATCCTCGACCCGGACTATCCCTACACCGAGCGGATGTCGTCGGAGGAATACGACGTGGAGGAGGAACTCTGCCAGCTCGAACTCGTCAAGGTGCAGGACTGGCTCCGCGCGACGGGCCAGCGCATCGTGCTGGTCTTCGAGGGCCGCGACGCCGCCGGCAAGGGCGGCACGATCAAGGCGCTCACCGAGAACCTCAACCCGCGCCGGGCCCGGATCGTCGCCCTGCCCGCGCCCGACGAGACCGAGCGCGGCCAGTGGTATTTCCAGCGCTACATCGAGCACCTGCCGACGAGCGGCGAGATGGTGCTGTTCGACCGCTCCTGGTACAACCGCGCCGTGGTCGAGCATGTCTTCGGCTGGTGCACGCCCGCGGAGCGCGAGAGGTTCTTCGCGCAGGTCCCGGAATTCGAGGACATGCTGGTGCGCGACGGCATCATCCTCGTCAAGGTCTGGATCGCGATCGGCCGCGCCGAGCAGCTGCGCCAGTTCCTGCAGCGCGAGCGCGACCCGTTGAAACAATGGAAGCTCAGCGAGACCGACGTCGAGGGTCTGGCCCGCTGGGACGACTACACCGCCGCGATCGAGGAGACCTTCGGCCGCACCAACCTGCCGATCGCGCCCTGGGTGGTCGCCTGGGCCGAGGACAAGCGCCGTGCGAGGATCGCGACCATGCGCGCGATCCTCATGCGGCTCGACTATCCCGGCAAGGTCACCTCCGCGCCCGACCCGCTCATCTGCGGCGGGCCCGAGATCCTGCGCCGGAAGAGCCTCTGAACCGGGACGGCCGCCGGTTCCGGCGCGGCGCCTTCGGCGCTGTTCGGGGCGCCACCCCTTGCGCTCCGGCGCCGCCGCGCCCATTTCAATCGCGAACGCGCCCGCGCGGGCGCCCAGCAGAGGACCGACCCCACGCTCATGTTCGCTGATCCCGGAACCTTTCGTCTCTCGCTCGCGGGCCTGCCCGACCCCGATCACGATCCGCAGTTCTACCGCGGTGTTCCGGCGCGTCGTTTCGCGTCCTGGTTGATCGACGTCGCGATCATCCTCTGCGTCGGCGTGCCGATCGCGGTCATCTTCGGGGTGCTGACGCTCGGCATCGGTTTCATCGCCTTCCCGCTCATCGTGCCGGCCGTGGGCTTCGCCTATCGTGTCGGGACGATCACCGACCGGTCGGCGACCTGGGGCATGCGGATCATGGGGATCGAGTTCCGTCGCGGCGACGGCCGGCGCTTCGATTTCCCGACCGCGCTCGGCCATGTCGCGATCTACACGGTGTCGATGATGTTCGTGCTGGTCCAGATGGTGAGTTGCGTCATGATGCTCGGCACGCGATATGGGCAGGGCCTGTCCGACATCGTGCTGCGCACAACCGCCATTAACCGCCCGATAGATTGAAGCTTCGCGGGGCCGGGGCGGGTACCAGAATCCTGTTGCCCGCCGCCGGAGGCTGTAGTTAGCTTCCTTCCCTGGGGACAGGAGTTCAGGGGTCCGTCATGCGCCACAGCTTGCCGCAGTCGCACCAGTTCTACGTCACGGCGCCTCAGCCGTGCCCCTATCTTGGTGGCCGGGTCGAACGCAAGCTTTTCACCGCGCTGCAGGGCGATGGCGCCTCGCATCTGAACGATGTCCTCTCGCATCAGGGGTTCCGGCGGTCGCAGAACGTGCTCTACCGCCCCTCCTGCGCGGGCTGCTCCGCCTGCCTCTCGGCCCGCATCGTGGTCGATACCTTCGAGCCGAGCCGCGGCCAGCGCCGGATCATGAAGCGCAACGCCGCGATCGAGCGGATCGTGACCAGCCCTTGGGCGACCGAGCCGCAATACGCGCTGTTCCGCCGTTACCTCGATGCGCGCCACGCGACCGGCGGCATGGCCGACATGGACATGCACGAGTTCGCGGCGATGATCGAGGAAACGCCGGTGCGGAGCCGGGTGATCGAATACTACCTGCCGCGCGCCGGGGGTGGCCGCGAACTCATCGCCGTCTGCCTCACGGATCTGCTGACCGACGGCGTCTCGATGGTCTATTCCTTCTTCGATCCGGCGATGACGCGCGACAGCCTCGGCGCCTTCGTGATCCTCGACCATGTAGAGATCGCGCGCGAGGCGGGCCTGCCTTACGTCTATCTCGGTTACTGGGTGCCCGGCAGCGCGAAGATGGATTACAAGGCGCGCTACCGCCCGCTCGAGATCTTCTACGAAGGCCGCTGGAGCCTCTTGCCGGAAGCCGATCTCTCGACGATCAACCGGCGCCAGGGCGACCGGACGAATATCGTCGATCAGGTCGCCGCGATCGAACTGCCGGCGACGAAATAGCGCGGCCCGGCCATGCTTCCCGCCAGGGCCGCCGGTTCGGCCGCCCCCGAACCTGCCCGGATCTGCCCGTCGGGATGCGCCGCTCCGGTCTCGCTCCGGGTCTCGCGGTTCCGGGCCCGCCCTCAGGGCTCGCCGCGCCGGGCCCGCACCATCGCTGCGAGCGCGACAAGCTCGGGATCTTCGAGCCCCAGTCCGGCCAGGCTCGCGACGGTGCTGGCCAAGTACTCGGCATTGGTCCCCATCGGCCCCACCGCCCGGGCGATCACCTCGGCCTGTTCCTCGGGCGTCAGCCCGCCCCGGTACTGCGCATGGTCGCGGTTCACGACATAGACGTAGCCCTCGACCTCGCGCCCGTCCTCGAGCCGGAGCGGCAGGCGCGCCTCGTCGTAGGCCCGGCTCACCAATTCGCGCCCGCGCACATAGGCGAGCCCCGCGCCGGCGCCATCGGGCGCGAGCCGATAGGCCACCCCGGAACACCGCCCGGCCGGATCGGCGTCGAGCGCCAGCACCAGACCCGGCGCCTCCGGCGTGCCGCGGTAATGGATCGAGGTCATGCAGAAGCCCCGGCGGAAGCCCACGATCTCCGCCCGGACACGCTCGGCATAGTCGAAGCCCGGCCTCCAGATCAGCGAACCATAGGCGAAGATCCAGACCGGCGCCGCTTCGGTTTCGGTTTCAACCGGCAATCTACTGTTCCCGCCCGCGCCGACGCGCTATTCCTGCGCGGGGGTTAGAACATGCGCGTTCTCTTTGCAATCGTGGTGCTCGCGGCGGCCGGCTGGGGCGGGTTCTGGTACTGGAACGCGTCGATGCGCGACGAGGCCCTGACCGGCTGGCTCGAGGCGCGGCGCGCGGCGGGCTGGATCGCCGAGGCCGAGGTCCGCGTCACCGGGTTCCCGAACCGGGTCGATTCCATCGTGAGCGGCCTCGATCTCGCCAATCCCGACGCGGGCTGGTCCTGGTCCGCCTCCGAATTCCAGATCCTCTCGCAGACCTGGAAACCACTGCATGTCATCGCGGTCTGGCCCGACCACCAGACTGTCGCGACGCCCTACGACACGGTCGCGGTCCAGAGCGCGCGCATGGTGGGTTCGGTGGTCTTCGAGCCGAATCTCCGGCTCGGCCTCGATCGCGCGACGATAGAACTCAGCGATCTGGCGCTCGCGGGGGAAGCCGGCTGGCAGACCGGGCTCGGTGAAGGGCTCCTGTCACTGCGCAAGAGCCCCGCCCCGGAGGCCGCACCCAATTCCTACGACATGGACTTCAACGCCCGGCGGCTGGACCCGCCCGCGGCCTGGGTATCCCACGCCCGGCGGAGCGGTCTCCTGCCCGAGACGATCGACCTCGGCCATCTCGCGGCGACGCTCACCTTCGACAAGGCCTGGGATCGCCCCGGGATCGAGGGCGATCCGCCGGCGCTCGTGGCGCTCGACGTGACGGAGGCGCGCCTGACCTGGGGGCAGCTCGATCTCACCGGCTCGGGCAGGCTCCGGAGCGACGCCCGCGGCTTCGCCGAGGGACGGCTCGACCTCGTCGCGAACAACTGGCGCGGCATGCTCGATGTCGCGGAGGATACCGGCACCATCGATTCCGGCCTCGCCGAGGCCTTGCGCGGCGCCCTCGGTCTCTACGCGGCGCTCTCGGGCGACGGCGATACGCTCCGGGCGCCGCTCGAATTCGAGAACGGCGAGATGCTTCTCGGCCCGGTGCCGGTCGGCCGGGCGCCGATGCTGCGCCGGGAAAACTGAGCCTCGGGCGGCGCTCCGGCGCCCGGCGGCACCGTGAACCTCCGCCGTGCGAACGCTCCCGCTCAGATACGAAACCTCGCGAAAATCCGCGCGCGCAACATTGCGTCGTAGCGTTCACCGGAAAGGGTGTTATCGTTCGCGCCCGGGTACGGCGAATCGGTGAGAAAGGGAGGACGCAAGTGGACACATCGAAGCAGGCGGTCCCCGATCGCCGCGACGCCGCCGACACTCCCCGCGCATCTGATCTCAACCTCTGCTGGATCTCCGATCGGATGGGTTCCAGCTGGTCCCGGACGGCCCAGCGATGGACCGCCGCGCCAGAACTCCGGGACAGTCCGATGCCGGAGCCGGATAGCGCCGGAGGGGTGCTCCTCGACGGGGATCTGCTCGACGGAGATCTGTTGGCGGGGCCGCTCCTCAGCGTTCGCGTCGATGCCGATCGCCACGCGCGCGTCGTGGAGGAAGCGACCGGCCGACGGCTCTGTACCTTGGGCGAGATCCGCCTGGTTGGCCGGATCTGGTGCTTCGTTCTCGCGACGCGGGATAACGGCTTCGCTCCCCCGTTGAACCCTGAGACCGCGGCGCGTCTCGCGCAACTCGATGGCGCGCGGATGGGCGGGCCCCGCACCCCGGACACGCTCTCCGCCGAAATCTCCAGCCTGCTCGGCTACGACGCGCATCGCTAGACGCGCGACGGCCACCTCCGACCGAACCCGCCCCTCTCATCACCGTCCGATGCGCCCGGAGGTGCCGCGATCCGTCGCGACCGCCTCGGCCCGCCCGAACTGGACAGACGGCGCGCTTCCGCGCATCCTCGCGCCGACGCGCGGGGCACGCGCCTGGAGGGAGAACAGGAATGCGCGACTGGGCCGTGCTGGCACTTTCGCTCGCCTATCTGCTCAGCCTGTTCCTGATCGCCTGGATGGGCGACCGTGCCCCGGCCCGAGGCGGCGGCGCGGGCGACGGTCCGGGTGACGGTTCCGGCGACGGCTCTGGGCCCCGGCGCGCGCGCTTCGTCTATCCGCTCTCGATCGCGATCTACTGCAGCTCCTGGACGCTTTATGGCGCGGTGGGAGAAGCGGCCGCCAACGGCATGGATTTCCTCGCGATCTATATCGGCCCGACGCTGCTCATGCTGTTCGGCTGGCCGCTCGTGCGGCGGATCGCGCGGATCGCGCAGGCCGAGAACCTGACCTCGATCTCCGATTTCATCTCGGCGCGCTATGGCAAGAGCCGGTCGCTCGCCGCGCTCGTCACCGCGACGGCGGTGATCGGGCTCATGCCGTATTTCGCGCTGCAACTGAAGGCGATCACCATCAGCTTCGAGGCCCTGACGCGGAGCGGGGCCGAGGAACTGCTGCCGGGCGGGACCACGCTCATCGTCGCGCTCGCGCTCGCGGTCTTCGCGGTGCTGTTCGGGGTCCGGGGCATCAACGCCAACGAGCACCACCGGGGGCTCATGGTCGCGATCGCCGCGGAATCCCTCGTGAAACTCGGCGCCGCGCTCATCGTCGGAGGAGCGATCGCATTCTTCGCCCTCGGAGCGGGTCCACCAGAGATACCGCGCGCGGCGCTCCCCGCCTTCGACCCGCTCGACCTCTCCTTCTGGGCGGCCGTCCTGCTCTCGGCGCTCGCCTTTCTCTGCCTGCCCCGGCAGTTCCATGTGGCGATCGTCGAAAACACGCATCTCGACGACATCAAGGTCTCGGCCTGGGCCTTTCCGGTCTATCTGCTGCTCATCAACATCTTCGTCGCCTCCGTCGCCCAGGTCGGGCTGTCGCTGTTCCCGGATGGCGCGGCGCAGGCCGACAGCTTCCTCTTCGCGATCCCGCTCGAACTCGGCTGGGACTGGCTCGCCTTCCTGGCCTTCCTCGGCGGGCTCTCGGCGGCGACGAGCATGATCATCGTCTCGACCCTCGCGCTCGGCACGATGATCTCGAACGACGTCGTCCTGCCGGCGCTGACGGCCACACGGCTGCTCGGGGGCAACTGGCACGCGGACCCGGCGCCAATCGTGCTGCAGGCACGCCGGGCCGCCGTCGTCGGGACGATCGCGCTGAGCTACGTCTGCTATCTCCTGATCGGCTCGGCCTTTCCGCTGGCGACGATCGGCATGATGTCCTTCGCCGCCGTCGCGCAATTCGCGCCCTCGCTCTTCGGCGGGCTCTTCTGGCGCCGCGCGACGCGCACCGCCGCCTTCGCGGCGATCTCGGCGGGTTTCATCGGCTGGGTCTACACCGTGGTCGTGCCCGCCTTCTGCGCGACCGGCTGGTTGCCGCCCGAGTGGCTCACCGATGGCCCCGCCGGCTTCGCGGCGCTCAATCCGCGGGCGCTTCTCGGGCTCCATGTCGATCCGCTGGTGCACGGGATGCTCTGGAGCCTCGGGCCGAACCTCGCGCTCTTCTTCGTCGTCTCGCTCCTCTCCAGACCCGGCGCCGCCGAGAAGGTGCAGGCGGAGCGTTTCGTCATCACGCTGCCCGCCCGTGCCGAACCCGCCGCCTCCGGCAAGGTCGCCTCGCTCGCCGATCTGCGCGATTTCGCAGCGCGGTTCGTGGGCGAGGCCCGCGCGGAGGAGACGTTCAACGCGCTCGCCGCCATGCGCCAGGGTCCGATGACGGAGGTAGAGGAGGTGCTGCGCGGGCGCGTCGATCCGGAAGCCGCGCAGGTGACGGAGCGGCTCCTCGCGGGCGCGGTCGGCGCCGCCTCGGCCCGCGTCGTCGTGGCGAGCCTGCTGGCGAACCGCCGCTTCTCCAACGCCGACGCCCGCGGCCTGATCGACGATGCTTCCCGCGCGATCATGAGCCGGCACGAGCTGCTGCGCGAGACGCTGCAGAACATCCGGCAGGGCATCTGCGTCTTCGACGAGGGTTTCCGCGCGACGCTCTGGAACCGCCGCTTCCTCGAACTGATCGATTTCCCCGCCGATCGGATGGCGGTCGGAACGACCCTGCACGAGATCGTCCGCTTCAACGAGGCGCGGCGGGAGTACGGCGCGACCGGAAACCGGGCCGAAACGCTTCTCGCGCGCCAGCTCGATCCGAGGCGGCGCGGCAGGCCCGATGTCTACGAGCGCCGGCGGCCCGACGGGACCGTCCTTGAGATCGCGACCAATCCGTTGCCGAGCGGCGGTTTCGTCGCCGTCTATACTGATGTCAGTGACCGCTACCGCGCCGCCGCCGCGCTCCGTGAGGCGAACGAGACGCTGGAGCAGCGCATCGCCGAGCGCACCCAGGCGCTCTCAGCCGCCAAGGTCGAGGCGGAGCGCGCCAATCTCGGCAAGTCCCGCTTTCTCGCCGCCGCCGGCCACGATCTGCTGCAGCCGCTCCAGGCCGCGCATCTCTTCCTCTCGGCGCTCTCGGAGCGGGTGAGCGACCCCGCCATCCCGCAGATCGACACCTCGCTGAAATCGGTCGAACATCTGCTGGGCGAGCTTCTGGAAGTCTCGAAGCTCGACAGCGGCGTGACCCAGCCGATCGTCACCGATTTCCGCCTGGCCGATGTCCTGCGCCCGCTCGGCGCGGAATTCGGCGTGCTGGCGGCGCGGCATGGCATCGGCTTCCGGCTCGTGGAATCCTCTGCCTCGGTGCGCAGCGATCCCGCGATGCTGCGCCGGATCCTGCAGAACCTCCTCGCCAACGCGGTCCGCTACACGATCACCGGCCGCGTCCTGCTCGGCTGCCGCCGGCGGGGGCGCACGCTGGAGGTCTGCGTCTGGGACAGCGGGCCGGGCATTCCGAACGACAAGTTCGGCGAGATCTTCGTGGAATTCCATCGTCTCGGCACCGAGTCGGCGTCGAGCGACGAGGGCCTCGGCCTCGGCCTCGCGATCGTGGAACGTCTCGCGGGGTTGCTCGGGCACGAGCTCGGCGTGCGCTCGACGGTCGGCCGGGGCAGTTGTTTCTCCGTGCGCGTGCCGCTCGCGGAGGCGGCGGCGCGGGAGCGGGCGCCGGCGCCCCGGCGCGCGGCGCGGGATTTCGGCGGCGCGCTGCTCCTCGTGATCGAGAACGACCCGTCGATCGCCGGGGCGATGCGCGACCTGCTCGGCGGCTGGGGCTGCGAAGTCGTGACGGCCGCGACGGCGGAACAGGCGCTCGAGGCGCTGCCCCGCGGGCGGCGGCCGGATGCGATCCTGTCGGATTACCATCTCGACCATGGCCGGACCGGTCTCGAAGCCCTCGGGGTGCTGCGCGAGGCACTCGGACCGGGCATCCCGGCGGCGATCATCACCGCGGACCGCGACCCGGCGATCCGGCCCGCGGCCCACGCGGCGGGCTGCCACATGCTGAGCAAGCCGGTGCGGCCGGGCGCGCTCCGCGCGCTCCTGACGCGGATGCTCGCCGAGGCACAGCAGGGCAATGGGAGCGGCGAAGAGCCCCGTGCCTCCGGCGCATGATCGTCCCGGAAGTGTTCCCCGGGGTCTATTTCGGGGGCGGCGGCGGGCGCAGGGAGAGTTGGCTCGCGATGACCGCGGCCTGGGTCCGGTTCCCGGCGCCGAGCTTCCTCAGGATCACCGTCACATGGTCCTTCACCGTCTGCTCGGCGATCGTCAGTTCATAGGCGATCTGCTTGTTGAGCTTGCCCTCGGCCATGCCGGCGAGCACGCGCAACTGCTGCGGCGTCAGGCTCACCACCCGGTCGGCGAGATCGGTATCGGCCCCGTCGGCGGTGTCGAGCGAGGCCGGGGTCCAGATCTGCCCGCCGAGGACCGCGCGGATCGCCTCCGCGACCTGGCCGATCGGCGCGGACTTCGGCACGAAGCCGGAGGCGCCATAGTCGATCGACCGGCGGATCGTGACCGCGTCCTCGGCGGCCGAGACGACGATGACCGGGATCGCCGGATATTCCGAGCGCAGCATCATGAGGCCGATGAAGCCGCTGGTTCCCGGCATATGCAGGTCGAGCAGGACCAGATCGGGTTCGGCTTCCTCGGCGAGCAGCCGGCGAAGCTGCTCGTAGCGCGCGGCCTCGCCGATCTCGACGCCGGCGAAAGCCTGGCTGACCGCCTGCCGAAGCGCGGAGCGCATCAGCGGATGATCGTCCGCGATGAGGATGTGTTGCGGCATCTCCGATCCGATCAGGCTGGAACCCGACCCAGTATCGGGGGCCGGGCCGTCCTCGACAAGGGGATCGCCGCTGCGCTCGGGGGGCGTCATCATGTCTCAAGCTCCAAGATCGGCGCGGGCGGCAGCCACCGCCCGGCGCCGGGACATGCCGGAGCGTGCCCGGATCAGATATCGGCGTAGATGTCGACGTCCTTGGTCTCGCGGACGAAGAGCATCCCGATGACCAGCGTCGCCGCCGCGATGATGATCGGATACCAGAGCCCGGAGTAGATGTTGCCGGTCGCCGCCACGATGGCAAACGAGGTCGTGGGCAGGAAGCCGCCGAACCAGCCGTTGCCGATGTGATAGGGCAGCGACATCGAGGTGTAGCGGATCCGGGTCGGGAACATCTCCACCAGCATCGCCGCGATCGGCCCGTAGACCATCGTCACGTAGATGACGAGGATGAAGAGCAGCACCACCACCATGAAGTGGTTGATCCGCGCCGGATCGGCGCTCGCCGGATACTGGGCGGCGTCGAGCGCGGCGGCGAGTTCGGCCTTGAACGTGTCGGCCGGCGTCGCCGCGGCCGGCGCTCCGGCCTCGCTCCCGGCGGTCTCGCCCGCGGCCGGCGCGGCGGGCGCGTGGCCGATATTGACCTCGGTAGAGGGCGCGGGCGTCGCGGTATAGGACTGGATCACCGTCTCGCCGACCGTGATCGTCGCCGTGGTGCCCGCCGCGACCTCCTGGTTCTCGTAGGGAATGCCGCGCGAGACCAGCGCCGTCTTGGCGATGTCGCAGGAGGTGGTGAACTTCGACGTGCCGACCGGGTTGAACTGGAACGAGCATTCCGCCGGATCGGCGTGGACGACGACCGGCGAGGTCGCGATCGCTTCCTCAAGGCCCGGATTGGCGAAATGCGTGATCCCCTTGAAGAGCGGGAAGTAGGTCAGGCAGGCCAGCAGAAGGCCGAGCATGATGATCGGCTTGCGCCCGATCCGATCCGAGAGCGTGCCGAAGACCACGAAGAGCGGCGTGCCGAGGACGAGCGCCGCGGCGATCATCAGGTTCGCGGTCTGCGGATCGACCTTCAGCGTCTGCGTCAGGAAGAAGAGCGCGTAGAACTGGCCCGTGTACCAGACCACCGCCTGACCGGCGACGAGGCCGAAGAGTGCCAGCAGCACGACCTTGAGGTTCTTCCACTCCCCGAAGGATTCCTTCAGCGGCGCCTTCGAATGCGTGCCTTCTTCCTTCATCTTCTGGAAGGCCGGGCTCTCGTTCAGCATGAGCCGGATCCAGACCGAGATCGCGAGCAGCACGATCGAGATCAGGAACGGGATACGCCAGCCCCAGGAAGCGAAGTCCTCCGCGGACATCGACAGGCGGCAGGCGAGGATGATCAGGAGCGACAGGAAGAGGCCGAGCGTCGCCGTGGTCTGGATCCAGGCGGTATAGGCGCCCCGCCGCCCGTTCGGCGCGTGTTCGGCGACATAGGTCGCGGCGCCGCCGTATTCACCGCCGAGCGCGAGACCCTGCAGAAGCCGCAGGCAGATCAGGATGACCGGGGCGGCGATGCCGATGGTCTCGTAATTGGGCAGGATGCCGACGATGAAGGTCGAGACACCCATGATCATGATGGTGACGAGGAAGGTGTACTTCCGCCCGACGAGGTCGCCGAGCCGGCCGAAGACCAGCGCGCCGAAGGGGCGCACGGCGAAACCGGCGGCGAAGGCCATGAGCGCGAAGATGAAGGCGGCTGTCGGATTGACGCCCGAGAAGAACTGCGCGGCGATGATCGCGGAAAGCGATCCATAGAGATAGAAATCGTACCATTCGAAAACCGTCCCGAGCGAAGAGGCGAAGATCACCTTCCTTTCCTCGCTCGTCATGGGGCGCGGCTCCGACACGCCCGTCGCGACGTTCGCCATTGTTGTTCTCCCGTTGTCTGTCCCCCGCTTGGCGCGGGCTGGATCACGATCCTAGGCGGAAGCCGATTGACCGGCGCACCCCCACGTTGGTCAGGGGCGCTCCGATCATCCACTGGCCCAGTACGAGCGCGCATGGCGTCTCGGGACAGCGTCAGGAAATAATCGTGATGCGAGTGGATCGCGGCCTGCAAGTCCAGCGCGGGCGCGCGACGGCGCCCCGCCCTCCGAAGGCCGGTCAGGCGACCCGGGTTTCCCGGCCCTCGGCGACCCGCGCGACCGGCCGGGCAGTCTGGTCGTTCAGACGCGCGACCTCGGCCTCCAGCGCGACGATCCGGCCCTCGAGCCGCGCGACCCGGGCCACGAGGCCGGCCCGCGTCTCGCCGCCCGTGCTCCAGCCCGTGCTCCAGCCCGATCCCCAGCCGGGGCCCAACCGCCCCGGAGCGATCGCGGCGCCGACGCTGCGCGCGCGGCGCGACAGCGCGCTGGCCCGGCCGCGGAGCCTGCTCCAGCCGCGTGCGAGGGTGCCCGGAACCCGCCAGCCGCGTCCGGGCGGGATCGAGATCAGCGCCCAGCCCGCGACACTCACGGCGCCAAGCCAGAGAACGAGCCCCGCCGCGCCGCTCAGGAACGGCACCACCAGCCCCGGCGCGAGCGCGATCGCCCAGCCGGTCCGGCGCGAGGTGACAGGCCCGGCGGGAAGCTGGAATGCGCGGCGGCGCTTCGGGTCCATCACCGCCATCCGCCCGAGGGCGGCGAGGCTGAGACCGATCCCGCCCAGAGTCGCGAGCGCGCTCACTCGGCGGGCTCCGGATACCGTGCGCCGCGTTCGCGGGGACGCCGGGCGAAGAACCAGAGGGCGGCGCCCGAGACGAGAAGCGTGAGATCGACCGAGAGCACATCGGTCTGGCCGCGCATCAGCGCCTCCGCCCAGGTCATGCCGCCAATCCCGAGGCGTGCCACCGGCAGGAGCAGGCACAGCACGGCGAGAAGCCGCTGGAAGGCCAGTCCCAGCCGGTCGATGTCCCGGATCGCGAGCCCCATCAGGATGGCGACCGCGGACCCGACGACAAAGCCGGGCGGGGTCCAGAAGAAGGTATTGGCCGCCGGAAGCGCGAAAAGATAGGCGTACGCGGCGGCGAGCATGCCGATCGGCAGGCCGTAGCCGACGATCTGCACCGTCCGCCCGAAGCCGAGCCAGAGCGGCGTCGTGGGCTTCTTGCGGAGCCAGAGCCGCATGCCCGAAAGGATCACGAAACACATCGCAACGCCGAGCGCGCCCCAGACAAGCTGCGAGAACACGCCTGCGAAATCGCCGAAATGCAGCGGTCGCATCCAGCCGTAGAGTGTCCCCCCGACGGAGGGTCCGGTTCCGACCACCGGCCGTTCGCCCAGGAATATCCGCCGGGGCCCGTCGTATTCGTTCGCGGTCCAGAGCATCCGGCCGTTCATCGGCGGGTGCCAGACCGTCACCCTCGCATCCGCGCGGCCGAAATCATGGATGCCGACGAAATCGACGGCGCCGCCGGCACGGGCCGAGGAATCGGCGATGATCGCGTCGAGGCTCGCCGTCGGAACGGGCCGCGGGTCCTCCGCCGCCGGCGGCTCGAACAGCGCCTCCGACATCGCCTCCTGATCGCCGCCATAGGCGACATAGGCGAGCATCGGGAAGCCGACCGTGCCCGCGAAGCTGAAGAAGGAGCCGGTGAAGGCCAGGATGAAGGCGAAGGGCAGGCTCCAGCTCGATGCCAGCACATGGCGGTCCCGCGCCGAGACGAGACGCTTTCCCGGCCGTTCGGCCACGAACAGGTCGCGGATCATGTGCTTGTGCATCAGGAACCCGGTGACGACGGCGGCCATCATCATGAGGCCGAGAATGCCGGTCAGGATGAGCCCCCAGGGGTTCGGCAGGTAGAGCTGGACATGAAGATCGATCAGGAAGTTCCTGATCGCACTGTCCTCCCAGCCAGACGGCTCCTCCCATATGAACCCGTCCTGACGCGAGATCACCTCTCCGGTCTCGGTGTCGACCCGGAAGACCGAGCCGTAGTCGCCAAGCTCGCCGGTCTCAGGGTTCATCCGGTGCGTCGCGAAGGTGACGATCAGGTTCCGGCCCTCGCCGCTCCACATCGCGATGTCCTCGCGGAACTCGGGATCGACCTGATCGGCGAGATCGCGGATGAGCGCGTCCACGCCCGCCTCGATCGGCGGCAGGCGGCGCGACTCGCCGGCCGACCAGCGGCCGATCTCCGGGGCGAAGACGGCGACCGCCCCGGTGATGATCACCGCGTAGAGCAGGAGGCCGAGGACGACCGCGGACCAGCCGTGGATCGCCGTCATCCGCTTCATCTGCGCCTGGGACAGGGGTATCATCGGCGTCTCTCCCTCACACCAGCACCAGAGCGAGCACCAGACCCTGCGCGAGCGTGGCGCCGAGCATGACGGCGGTCGCGCGCTCCAGATCGGGCTCCAGCGTCGCATAGAAGAAGGGAACGGCCCAGAGCAGCGGCATGAGCACGATCGGGATTGCGATATTGTCGACCCCGCCCGGACCCGCCGGCAGCCAGAGCGTCATCGCGCACATGGTGACGAGCCCGAGGAGAACCGCCCCCGGCCCGGCGAGAAGCCAGCGCGTCAGGACCGGCCGCGCGCCGATGCCGCGCCGAAGCGGCGCGGGAAGGTTCATGACCGGATCTCCGACCCTGAACCACGAATGAAAGACATGGGGAATTCGCGCGACATCACCGACCAGAGACAAGAGGGACTGTTCCGCCTGGCTGGCGCGCATGCGCGTGGCGTGGCCGGCCGCTATATTGACGAAATCACTCGGGAATTGCAAGCCGGGGGAATCGTATCGCAATCATTCGCCCGCGCCAATCTCCCGCGTCCGTCGCCCCGCGTCAGCCCCCCGCGTCCATCGCCCGCGTCGATCGCCCGCGTCAATCGCTCTCCGCGGGCGCGAGCCGGGCGAGGATCGCTTCCCGCGTCGCCCTGTCCTCCGCCGCGACCGCCGCGCCCAGCGCGCGGAGCCGCGCGCGGGTCTCGTAGAGCTGATCGAGCAGCGACATGACGACGGGCAGCGTCTCATGCTCCACGTCGAGCTGGTAGCGCAACGTGCAGATGAGCCGGACGCGGGCGCATTCGCGGTCGGTGAAGACCAATTCGGCCGATTCGCGGGTGGCGACGATCAGTTCCTCGCGAACCCAGACGTCGAGATCCTCGCGGCTCAGCGGGCTGTTGGCCGCGATCAGTTCGGTGGCGCGCATCATCACAGCATCTCCTTGCGCGGATTGTCGGCATGGGCCGGAGTCCAGTCCCTGAGGAAGGCTTCGAGCTCCGGCTCCTCCCCGTTCGGCAGCACGACCTTCAGCGTCACGTATTGATGGCCCCGGACCTTGCTCTTCGGGTCGAGCACCCCCTTGTCGCGCAGCCGCAGCTTGCGGCCGGTGTTCGAGTTCCTCGGGATCGTGAGCGCGACCGGGCCCGAGATCGTCGGCACCTCGATCTTCCCGCCGAGCACGGCCTCCTTCAGGCTGACCGGGACCTCGATCAGGATATCGGTATCCTTGCGGTGGAAGAAGGCATGCGGTTCGATGTGAAGCTCGACATAGGCGTCGCCGTCCGGCCCGCCGTTGAAGCCAGGGCCGCCCTGCCCGCGCAGTCGCAGCATCTGCCGGTCCTGCGCGCCCTCGGGAATGGTCACGCTCAGCACCTTGCCATCGGGAAGCGTGACGGTGCGTTTCGCCCCGTTCACGGCGTCGAGAAAGTCCACGGGCAGGGCGTAGCTCATGTCCTGGCCGCGCGCGCGGAACTCGGCCCGGCCGCCGCCGCCCCGGTTCCCGCCACGGCCCGCTCCCCCGCCCCCCATCCCGCCGCCGAAGGCGCGGTTGAGAAGGTCCTCGAGATCCTCGTCGCTGGCGAAGCCGTCGGAAGCGGCGTGCGAGGACTGGTGCCAGCTTCGGCCACCGCCGCCGCTGCCACCCCCACCGAAATCGGCGAAATCACGGTAGAAATTCTCGCGGGGGCGCTCGGCGCCGGACGCGTCGATCTCGCCCGCGTCGAACCGGCGGCGCTTCTCGGCATCGCCGAGCAGGTCGTGCGCGGCGGAAATCTCCTTGAACCGCTCCTCGGCCGATGTGTCGCCGGGGTTGAGATCCGGGTGGTACTTCCGCGTCAGCTTCTTGAAGGCCGAGCGAATGTCCTTGTCGGTAGCGGTCTTCTCGACGCCGAGGGTGGCGTATGGATCCTGCATGGCGCGGGCCGATCATCCTTGTTGGCGTTTTCCTGTTGGCGTTTTGGGGCAGGATAGCCGGGCCCGTCGCCGCGGACGAGAGCGAAAAGCGGCCCGCCGCGCCATGCTCCCGCCGTGCTCCCGTGACAGAACGCACGCGCGGGGCGGTGGCCGTCGCCACCACTTGGAAACCGCGGAGCGGCGGAGTACGAGAAGCGCATGAGCACCGCCCCCCCCGCCCCCCGCATCGACGACTCCCGCGCCAAACGCAACGTCGCGGTGCTCGCGGCGGCGCAGGTGGTGCTCGGCAGCCAGATGCCGGTGCATTTCATCCTCGCGGGCCTCGCAGGACAGATGCTCTCGCCGAACCGTTGCCTCGCGACGCTGCCGGTCTCGCTCACCGTCTTCGGCTCGATGCTGGCAGCACCCTTCCTCGCCAATCTGATGCAGCGGCGGGGCCGGCGCATCGGCTTCGTGCTCGGCGCGGTCGGGGGCGGCATCGGCGGCGCGCTCTGCGCGCTCGGGCTGCTTCTGGGCTCCTTCGCGCTCTTCCTCGTCGGCTCGGCGCTCGTCGGCGTCTACATGTCGGCGCAGGGCTTCTTCCGCTTCGCCGCCGCGGACGGAGCGAGCGAGGCGTTCCGGCCGAAGGCGATCTCCTGGACGATGGCGGCGGGGCTCGCCTCGGCGATCATCGGGCCGCAGCTCGTGCGGCATTTCACCGATGCGCTGGCGCCCACGCCCTTCGCTGGCGCCTATGTCGCGACGATCTTCCTCAATCTCGCAGGCGTCTGGGTCTTCTGGCTGCTCGACAGCCCGCGGCCCCCGCCGCCAGCGCCCGACGCGCCGCGCGCCCGATCCTACGGCGAGCTCCTGCGCGATTCGCGCATCCTCGTCTCGATGATCTGCGCCATGGTCTCCTACGCGCTCATGAACCTCGTGATGACCTCGACGCCGCTCGCCATCGTCGGCTGCGGCTTCACCACGGCGAACGCGGCGGATGTGGTGAGCGCGCATGTGCTGGCGATGTTCGTGCCGTCGTTCTTCACCGGCGCGCTCATCGCGCGTTTCGGGGCGGAGCGGATCGTCGCGACCGGCCTGGCACTTCTCGCGGGCGCGGGCGCGGTCGGGCTCGCCGGCGTCGATCTCACGCATTTCTTCGGCGCGCTGATCCTGCTCGGGATCGGCTGGAACTTCGGCTTCATCGGCGCGACGGCGATGCTCGCCGCGGCCTATCGCCCGGAGGAGCGCGGGCGAGCGCAGGGGATGAACGATTTCGCGGTCTTCGCGCTGGTCGGTTTCGCCTCGCTCGCCTCGGGCGGACTCATGAACTGCGTCTCGACTGATCCGGTGGCGGGCTGGCAGGCGGTCAATCTCGCGATGATCCCGATGCTCGCCCTCGCAGGCGGGGCGCTGATCTGGCTCGTGCTGTCGCCGCGGGCGCGGGCGTAGTTCGACGCTCGAGACCGGGCCGCCCTACCAGCGGCCGGACAGGCCGCGGAGGAGAAACGTCGAGCGGACACGGAATTCCGAGAGTTCCATGCTCTCGCCCCGCGCGGCTCGAGCGAGGCGCGGGGCGGCGAGCGCGCCGGCGAGGAGCGCGGGCGCGGCGACCGCCGGAACCTCGGCGCGGCGGCCACGGGCGCTCGCGATGAGCGCGAGGCCGTCGCGGGCGAAGACAGCCGGGTCGAGTCCGGGCGGACCCGGGCGCCCGCGCGCCGCGAGTTCCGGCAGCGCGCGCAGCCAGACGGCGATCCCCGCCCCTTGCGCGAAGTCGCGGACCGCCGCCAGCGCCTCCCCGCGCGCGCCAAGCAGCCGGGCGGCGAGTTCCATCAGGTGGCCGGCGGTATGAGCGATGTAGCGATCGAGCAGCGCCGGGCTCGAAACCGCCCCGGGCTCGATATCGAGCCCGCGCGCCTCGATCATGCCGTCGAAAAGCCCGCGCGGCAGGTCATGGGCGCGGATCGCCGCCGCGAGCGGCTCCACCACCTCATGCCGGCGCGGCGTCTCGCCCGCGTAGATCTCGGCGATCGCGTCGGCCCACCAGCGGAGGCGGATCTGCGCGATCATCGCCTCCTGCGTCACGAAGGGGGCGCGGGCGATCTCGAGATTGAAGGCGTAGAGCGCGAAGAGCCCCGGCCGCGCGGCGGGCGGGGCGGTCATCGCGGCGCGGAACCGGTCCGGATCGGCGCGGGCGACCTCGGCCGCGACCGGATCGGGCGCGGTTTCGCTCACACGCCGACCGGAGCCGCAGGGCGGATCGCCGCGCCTGCCACCGGGGCGCCGTCGCGGAGCAGCTTCCAGGCGACCGCGTCGCGCAGCGCCATGAAGCTCGCATCGACTATGTTCGCCGAGACGCCCACCGTGGACCAGCGCCTGCCCTCGCCATCTTCCGAGTCGATCAGCACGCGCGTCACCGCCTCGGTGCCGCCGCTGGTGATGCGGACCCGGAAATCGACCAGCTTCATGTCGGCGATATAGGGCTGGTAAGGTCCGAGATCCTTGCCCAGCGCGCGGGAGAGCGCGTTGACCGGCCCCTGGTCGGCATGGGTCATCGGGTCCTGGCTCTCCGAGACGCTCATCACCCGCTCGGTGCCGAAACGCGCGACCACCACCGCCTCGGAGACCGTCACCGGCTCGCCGCGCGGCCCCATCCGCCGCTCGACGGTGACGCGGTAGCGCTCGACATCGAAGAACCGCGGCATCTCACCCAGCAACTCGCGGGCGAGGATCTCGAAACTGGCGCCCGCGGTGTCGTAGGAGAAGCCCCGGTCCTCGCGCGCCTTCACCTCGGTCAGGATCGTCGCGAGCCGGGGATCGTCCGCGCGCACGTCGATCCCGGCCTTGGCGAGCCGCGAGCGCAGGTTCGACTGCCCCGCCTGCGCCGACATCGGGATATAGCGCGCATTGCCGACGACCTGCGGCGGCACATGTTCGTAGGTCGTCGGGTCCTTCAGGATCGCCGAGGCATGGAGCCCGGCCTTGTGCGTGAAGGCGGAGGAGCCGACGTAAGCCGCGCTCCGGTTCGGCACGCGGTTCAGGATGTCGTCGAGCATCCGGCTCAGCCCCATGAGCTTCGGCAGGTCGCAGCGCGCGATCCCGGTCTCGAAACCGCTCGCGTAAGGCTCCTTCAACAGCAGCGTCGGGATCAGGCTGACGAGATTGGCGTTGCCGCAGCGCTCGCCGATGCCGTTCAGCGTGCCCTGGATCTGCCGCGCGCCCGCGTCCACGGCGGCGAGCGAATTGGCCACCGCGTTCTCGGTGTCGTTATGCGCGTGCATCCCCAGCCGGTCGCCGGGGATGCCGGCGGCGATCACCTCGGCGACGATCCGCCCGACCTCGCCCGGCAGCGTTCCGCCATTGGTGTCGCAGAGCACGATCCAGCGCGCGCCGCCCTCCAGCGCGGCGGTGAGACAGGCCAGCGCATAGTCCGGGTTCGCCTTGTAGCCGTCGAAGAAATGCTCGGCGTCGAAGAGCGCCTCGCGCCCCTCGGCCACCACATGCGCGACCGAGGCGGCGATATTGGCGATGTTCTCTTCCAGCGTGATGCCGAGCGCCGCGGTGACGTGGAAGTCATGCGTCTTGCCGACGAGGCAGACCGTCCCGGTCCCGGCGTTCATCACCCCCGCCAGCGTCTCGTCATTCGCCGCCGACCGTCCCGCGCGCTTGGTCATCCCGAAGGCGGTGAGCCGCGCCCGGGTGAGTTGAGGCGCCGCCGCGAAGAAGGCGCTGTCGGTCGGGTTCGCCCCCGGCCAGCCACCCTCGACATAGTCGAGCCCAAGCTCATCCAGCGCCCGCGCGATCCGCGTCTTGTCATCGGCGGAGAAATCGACGCCCTGCGCCTGCTGCCCGTCGCGGAGGGTGGTGTCGTAGAGAGTGAGGCGGGAGCGGGTCATAGCAGTGCCTCCAATGCGTCCAGATCGATATTCGATCCGAGACTTGCCGAGCCAACCGAGTGTCCGTCGGCGCTTCTCATCGCGCGGAGCTCGACATTGGCACTCGCGCTGCGTTGGCGAAGTTCGTCTGCTTCTTTCCACCGCTCCTCCCCACGGAGTATCATCCACTGCCGCGCGACTCTCAGGGCTGCTCTGCGCACGTCAGCGGGGATCGGCCCCCAACCTACCACTCCAACGGACGGATAGCGCCGCGCGGCCTCATTCAGGATCTCTTGAGCATCATCTAGGAGATCTTGATCGTCGGAAAACTCATATCGTTTCGCCCACTCGGCTTCTGCGATGGAATGCAGATCGAACCCCAACAGCAGCGCGGACGCCGCGAGAGACGCAAAAGCGCCCTCGGAGTGAAGCTCATCAAGCCGAACGATCGCTTCCCAAGTGTTCAGGTCGTTTTGCAGGGCATGGAGAACCCCTTGATCGGGCGAGCCACCCGTCTCCACGACGGCGCACCACTTTCTTAGCATGGCCTTCGCTTCCTCGACTTTCTCGTCCGTGAAGTCCATAGGCTGACGATAGTGGGTCATCAGAAGAACGAGGCGGATGGCAGGTCCGGGCACGCCCTTGTCGAGCAGGTCGCGCACGGTGAAGAAATTCCCCGCGCTTTTTGCCATCTTCTCGCCTTCGACATTCACGAAGCCGTTGTGCATCCAGACATTGGCGAACCGGCCCTCGGGATGGGCGCAGCAGAACTGGGCGATCTCGTTCTCGTGGTGCGGGAAGACGAGGTCGATGCCGCCGCCGTGGATGTCGAAGCTATCTCCGAGCAGTTCATAGCTCATCGCCGAACATTCGATGTGCCAGCCGGGGCGGCCGCGGCCCCACGGGCTTTCCCAGCCGGGCTGATCCGGCGTCGACGGTTTCCAGAGCACGAAATCCATCGGGTCGCGCTTGTAGGGCGCGACCTCGACGCGGGCGCCGGCGCGCATCTCGTCGAGCGAGCGTTTCGCGAAGGTTCCGTAGTCGGGATAGCTCGACACCGAGAAGAGCACATGCCCCTCGGCGGCATAGGCGTGGCCGCGCGCGATCAGCGTCTCGATCATCGCGACCATCGCGCCGATGAACTCGGTCGCCCGCGGCTCCTTGGTCGGGCGAAGCGTGCCGAGCGCATCCATGTCGGCGTGGTACCAGCCGATAGTCTCCTCGGTGATGCGCCGGATCGCCTGGAGCTCGGTCTCGCCCTCGCGCAAAGTCTCGGCGGCGCGCTTGTTGATCTTGTCGTCCACGTCCGTGAAGTTCCGGACGTAAGTCACGTGCTTCTCGCCATAAACATGGCGAAGCAGCCGGAAGAGCGTGTCGAAGACCACCACGGGCCGCGCATTGCCGATATGGGCGCGGTCGTAGACCGTCGGCCCGCAGACATACATGCGAACGTTCTTCGGGTCGATCGGAGCGAAGGGCTCCTTCGTCCGGGTCCGCGTGTTGTAGAGCGTGATCGGCGTGGTCGTCGGCGTGGTCACTGGCATGGTGCGGGCTCGCGGCTGTGCCGCGGCGGGCTATCACATCGGACCGGAGTTGGAAATGACAAGCGCGCCGCGGAACTCTGGGTTCAGCGGATAATGGGATCGGTCGTGATCGGACAGGGGCGCGTCATGGCGGCGGTATGCCCCCCGAAGGGCGATCGATCAAGGAATTTCTCGCCCGAGGCCCATGGCGGCCGCTTGCGAACAAATGGGAAACAGTGCTTGATGCGCGGATGACGGAAGCCGCCCTTTCGACGCCCGCCTATCTCGACCGGCTGAATTCGGAGCAGCGGGAGGCGGTGCTGCATGGCGACGGGCCGCTCCTCGTTCTCGCGGGCGCGGGGTCGGGCAAGACGATGACGCTGGCGCATCGCGTCGCGCATCTCATCGCCGGTGGGGCCGATCCGCGGCGCATCCTGCTCATGACGTTCTCGCGCCGGGCGGCGGCGGAGATGCGCGGGCGCGTCGGGCGGATCGCGCGGGAGGTCATGGGCGAGAAGGCCGAGGCGCTGGCGGAGGGGCTGACCTGGGCCGGCACCTTCCACGCGATCGGCGCGCGGCTTCTGCGCGAACACGCGCCCGAGATCGGGCTCGACCCGGATTTCACCATCCATGACCGCGAGGATTCGGCCGATCTGATGAACCTCGCCCGGCACGAACTCGGCCTCACGCGCACAAGGAAGCGGTTTCCGACCAAGGGCACCTGCCTCGCGATCTATTCCCGCGCGGTCAACGCGCGCGCCGCGCTCTCGGAAGCGCTGGCCGAATACCCCTGGTGCGCGGAATGGGAGGCGGAACTGAAGGCGCTTTTCGCCGCCTATGTCGGTGCGAAACAGGCGCAGGGCGTGCTCGATTACGACGACCTCCTGCTCTACTGGGCCGAGATGGCGGCGGAGCCTGACCTCGCCCGGGTGCTGGGCGCGCGGTTCGACCATATCCTGATCGACGAATATCAGGACACCAACCGCGCGCAGGCGGCGATCCTCGCGGGGCTCAGCCCCGATGGTCGGGGCGTGACCGTGGTGGGCGACGACGCCCAGTCGATCTATTCCTTCCGCGCCGCCGAGGTGCGAAACATCCTCGATTTCCCCCAAGGCTTCAGCCCGCCCGCGCGGATCGTGACGCTGACGCGGAACTACCGATCGACCGCGCCGATCCTCGCGGCGGCGAACGCGGTGATCGCGGAGGCGCGCGAGGGCTATCCGAAGGAACTCGTCGCCGAACGCGCGGGCGGCCTGCCGCCCCTGATGATCCGCGTGCCCGACGAGGCGGCGCAGGCGGATTACATCTGCGAGCGCGTGCTGGAGGCGCGGGAGGCGGGCGTGGCGCTCAGATCGCAGGCGGCGCTGTTCCGCACCGCCTCGCACAGCGGCCCGCTGGAGGTGGAACTCACGCGGCGCAACATTCCCTTCGTGAAATTCGGCGGGCTGAAGTTCCTCGACACGGCGCATGTCAAGGATGTGATGGCGCTGCTCCGTCTCGCCGAGAACCCGCGCGACCGTGTTTCCGGCTTCCGGGCCCTGCGCCTCGTGCCCGGGATCGGCCCGGCGAGCGCCGAGCGGCTCGTGGCCCTGCTCGGAGCGCCCGGAGACCTCGCGGCGTGGCGCGGCGCGCGGGTGCCGGCGCGGGCGGCGGCGGAATGGGCCGGTTTCGTCGAGATGTTCGCCGGGCTTCGCGCGGGGCATGGCTGGCCCGCCGATCTGACGGCGGTCCGCGCCTGGTACGAGCCGCGGCTGGAACTCATCCACGAGGACGCCCCCCCGCGGATCGCCGATCTGGCGCAGTTCGAGGGCATCGCCGCCGGCTATCCGTCGCGCGCGCGTTTCCTGACCGAACTCACGCTCGACCCGCCGGGCGCGGGGGGCGACCTCGCGGGGCCGCCGATGAAGGACGAGGATTACATGATCCTCTCGACGATCCATTCCGCCAAGGGCCAGGAATGGAAGCAGGTCTTCGTGCTCAACTGCGTCGACGGCTGCCTGCCGTCGGATCTCGCGACCGGCTCGCGGGCCGGGGTCGAGGAGGAACGGCGGCTGTTCCATGTCGCGATGACACGGGCGAAGGACGCGCTGCATCTCGTTGTTCCGGCGCGGTTCTACGTCCACAATCAGGCGGCGCGGGGCGATCGGCACATCTACGCGGCGCGCTCGAGGTTCCTGAGCGACGCGGTCGTCGCCCGGCTCGCGGAACGCGCCTGGCCTCCGCCGCCGCCCGAGGAGGTCCGACCCGCGCCCGGCCCCCGGCGCGACCTCGCGGCGCGGATGCGCGGCATGTGGGAGTAGTGCCGGGCGCCCGGGCCGCTGGCCCGCGCGGCGCTTCTTCGACCGAAGTCGCATGTACCGAAGTCGCAGATACCAAGGTACCGAAGGGGACCGTCGAGTAGAACCGAAGTCTCATCAACCAATGTCGCGTGGCGCGAAAGACCTTTTTCGCTCAGACTTCTCGTCAGACAGAGGAAATACGTGGAGGGACTTCCATGGGCGTTCTGGAGGGGATGCGAGTCGTCGAGAGTTCCGCCTTCGTCGCGGTCCCCTCGGCCGGGATGACGCTGGCGCAGATGGGCGCCGACGTGATCCGCATCGACATGCCGGGCGGCGGAATGGATTCCGGCCGCTGGCCTGTCACACGGAGCGGCCGGAGCCTGTTCTGGGCGGGGATGAACAAGGGCAAGCGATCGGTCTCGATCGATCTCTCCGACCCGCGTGGGCGCGAACTCGCGGCCGAACTGATCTGCGCCCCCGGCCCCGACGCGGGATGTTTCATCACCAACCTTCCCGCGCGGGGCGAAATGAGCTTCGCGAGCCTCCGGGAGCGGCGGGCGGATGTGATCATGGTCTCGCTCAAGGGCACGCGCGACGGCGCCCCGGCGGTCGATTATTCCGTCAACCCCGCGCTCGGCTTTCCGACGGCCACCGGGCCCGAGGGATCGGCGGACCCCGTCTCCCATGTCCTGCCCGCCTTCGACCTGATCGCGGGCCAGATGATCACCGGCGCGCTCCTCGCCGCCGAGCGGCAGCGGCTCTGCCGGGGACGCGGGCAGCTCGTCGAACTCGCGCTGAAGGACGTGGCGGCCGCCGTGCTCGGCCATTGCGGGATCATCGGCGAGGTCGTCGTCAACGGGGTCGACCGGCCGAAATACGGCAACGCCCTCTACGGCGGCTACGGGCAGGATTTCGTCTGCGGCGACGGGCGGCGGGTCATGGTGATCGGACTGACCGTCCGGCAGTGGCGGAACCTCGTGAAGGTCACCGGGTCCGAGACGCCGATCGCGGCGCTCGCCGCTCGGCTCGGGGTCGATCTCGACGGCGAGGGCGCGCGCTTCGAGGCGCGCGACGCCATCACCGCGATCCTGCGTCCCTGGTTCGCCGCGCGGAGCGTCGCGGATTTCGCCGGAGCCTTCGACGCGGCGGGCGTGACCTGGTCGGTCTTTCGCAGCTTCGCCGAGGCGGTTCGCGAAGACCCGGACCTCTCGACCGACAATCCGATGTTCCACATGCTCGACCAGCCGGGGATCGGCCGCTTCCCGGTACCGGCCTCGCCCGTCACCTTCGGCGCGGGACCGCGCGACCGCCCGACACCCGCGCCGGGGCTCGGCCAGCACACGGAGGAAGTTCTGGCCGAACTGCTCGGCCTCGGGTCCGGGCAGATCGGCGCGCTGATGGATTCGGGCGTCGTCGCCGGACCCGTGCCTGCCTGATCGAGCCCGAGCGCCAGATCAAGCCCGGACAGCGGTCTGCGGATCGGCGCCCTCCGATTAGCGGACCGCCGTCACCTGGCTCGCGAGCACGGTGTCGCCGGTCGCGAAGACCAGTTCCGTATTGCCCGCCTCGGTCCGCCGCACCTCGGTCACCTTCGCGAACACACTGCCCCCGGTGGTCGAGAGCAGGGTGTCGCCGGCATATCCTTCGAGCGCGAAGCTGTAGTTCCCGGAGGCGGGGGTGCCGCCCGCGCTGTCGGTCCCGTCCCAGGTCACGCTGTCGGCCGCGGGATCGACGTTCACACGCGCGACCTCGGTGCCGAAGTCGTTCTTCACAACCAGCACCGCCTTGTCCGCGCCCTCGACCGGCGTCACGCCGACATCGACCGGCGCCCCGGTGAAGGCCGCGCTGGTCGGCGCCCGGACCTCCTTGCCGATCCAGTCGGCGAAGCCCTCGCTCGCGCCATTGGTCAGCGCGGACAGGATCGAATCGAGCCGGGTATTGGCGCCGATCTGCTGTTCGACGGCGGAGAAGCTCGCGAGCTGGGCGACGAACTCGGTCGATTCCATCGGCTGCAGCGGGTCCTGATACTTGAGCTGCGTGGTGAGCAGTTTCAGGAAGGTGTCGAAATCGGCCGTCATCGCGCCCTCGGCGGCGCTCTCGGTGCTGGTCTTCGATTTCGCCGCGGCCGCCGCGCCGCTTCCGGTGGTCGAGCTGGAGGTCACGTCCATGGTCGGGCTCCTTGGTGATCAGAGACGGATGTCGAGCGGGCCATCGGCCGCGCCCGCGCGGCCCCCCGCGCGGGTCGTGTCGGAGATCGGCGCCGCGCCGGGCCCCGCCGCGCCCTGGGCGCCGCGCGCGACCGCGTAGATTTCCGCCGGGCGTTCGGGTGGCCCGTCACCGCCGAAGTTTCGCGAGCCCTGCGACATGTCGAGCGAGACCGAATCGTAGCCCGCCGCCCCGAGCTCGCGCGTCAGCGTCTCGGCATTGCGGCGCAGAAGCTCCAGGGTCTCCGGCCGCTCCGCCGTCACCATGGCGTGGACGCCATGCTCGGTCCGGGTGAGGGAGATATGCACCCGTCCGAGCTCCGCCGGATCGAGGCGGATCTCGACCCGCGACTCGTCGCTTTCCGCCACCGCGACGGCGATCTGTTCGACGACCGCGCGCGTCTGGCCGGGCGGGGCCTCGGCGGGCGCCGCCTGCGTGAGCCGCGCCGCCGCGTCCGGGCTCCCCATCGAGAGTGGCGAGATGGTCAGCTGTGTGATCGACGGCTGGCCCGATGATGCCGCGTCGGCGACGGCCGCCGGATCGGTCCGGGTCGCGAAACCGGCGGCATCCGCGGCGGCGTCGAGGATGGCGGGATCGGTACCGCGGGAAGCCGGGCCCGCCGCGAGTGTCGGCGCCGTGCCTTCCGCTGACGGGTCCCGGGCGGAGAGCGGCGATGCCTGCGTGTCGCTGCCCGCCGCCGACTTGCCGGTCCCCGTGCCGGGAGCGGGGACGGCGGACCGCTGGATCGCGGCGGTCGCGCCGAGCGCCTCGGGCGCGGAAGCGGCGTTGGCCGGCACGCCTTCGATGACAGCTTCGGCGACGGCGCCCGCGCCGGATCTGGCCGCGGCCGCGCCCGGTGTAGCCCCCGGAGCCCCCTCCGGTTGAGCTTGCCCGGGCCCGTTCCCCGCCGTGCGAACCTCCGGCGTGCTGGCCCCCACCGCGCCCATTCCCGCCGTGCTCATCCCTTCCGGCGCGGCAAGAGCCGCCGCGTCGGAGGCCCGCGCCCGTTCGGATGCGTCGGGCCGCGGCACCAAACCCGTCGGGAACTCAGGCGTCGGCATGGCCTCGGTCGGCGCCGCGTCCGCCAGCGCCCCGTCCGCCAGCCCCTGCTCCGTCAGCGTGGCATCCTCAGGCGCCTCGGCCGTGAGCGGCGGGTCGCCCGGCCCGGTCATCGCCTCCCCGACCGTATCCGCGACCGTATCCGCGGCCGAAGCCGTCCCCTCGCGCGGGGCGCCAGCCGCTTCCCGCGCCGCCCGCGGCTTCTCCGCCGCCCTGGCAGGCGCTCCGGGATTTCCCATCGCCACCGCGAAGTCGGAGGTCCCCGGGGGGGCCGTTCCCTCCCCGGAGAGGCGGGTCTCACGGGCCGCCTCGGTCCGCGCCTGGCGGGCGGGGCCGAGGAAGCCGAGGTCGGGGGCATTCATGGGCGCGCGTCTCCGGAAGTGTCTCGCCCGCGTTTCTGCGCCCGTCACGCCTTACGAATTGTTAAGCCGCGCCCCCGATCGTCGCCCGACGGCACCCCCAACCCCTTTTCGAGGACTGGCCATGGACATAACCCCGCTCGCGGCCCGGACGGCCGCCTCTCCGCCCGCCCGGGACAAGGCAACGAATGCGGCAACGGATGCCGACGCCGCGGCGCTCAGGGCGGCGGAGGCATTCGAGACGAGCTTTCTCGCCGAGATGCTGAAGGAGAGCGGCGTCAATCAGGCCTCGTCGTCCTTCGGCGGCGGCGCGGGAGAGGAGGCCTTCTCGAGCTTCCTGACCGAGCAGTACGCGGCGAAACTCGCCGGACGCGCCGAGCTTGGCCTGTCACAGCGGATCTTCGAGGCGCTGAAGGCGCGGGGGACCGGCGCATGATCGGCAATCTGCTTGGCGGCTCGCGGCAGGAAAAGATCCTACGGCTGCTCGACGAGGAACATGGCGTGATCCTGAACGGCCCGCTCGCCGATCTTGCGCCGCTCGTCGCACGGCGCGAGGCAGAGGTCGCGGAGATCCTCGCGGGCGAAACCCCGGGCGAGCCCTTCCTGGCCGCGGTCAAGGCGAAGGCGGAACGAAACAGCCGCCTTCTGCTCGCGAGCATCGCCGGCATCCGCGCCGCCTCCGAGACCCTCGCGCGCGCCCGCCGCGCCGCCGACCGGCTGCGGACCTATTCGGCCGACGGCCAGCCGGTCGACCTCGTGGACACGCGGATCACCCGGGACCATCGGGCCTGAACGATCGGCCTGAACGATCGGGCTTTAGCGATCGGGCGCTTCCCGTTCTCCTTCATGCTCCCACGCTGGCCGACCTGCTCCACCGGACTAGCTTTCGGGGTCAGGTCAGCGGCCAGCGGTGGGAGGGCCCACGCGGCCCGGAAGGAGAGAAGCCATGTCCCACGCAGCCCTGGTCCCCGGAGCCGTCGCCGTCATTACCGGAGGCGCCTCCGGCATCGGCCTCGCGGCGGCGAAGAGGTTCGCCGCGATGGGCCTCAGGGTCTGCCTCGGCGATCTCGGCGCCGGGAGACTCGAGGCCGCGGCGACGGAGATCGGCGGCGAGGTCTTCACGAAGGAGACCGATGTGTCGCGCCCCGAGGATCTCGCCGCGCTCGAAGCGGCGGCGCGCGCGCGCTTCGGCTCGGTCGACGTGCTGATGCTGAACGCCGGCATCCAGCCCGGAAGCGGCGTGCTCGGCCCCGCCGAGGCCTGGGACCGGGTGCTCGCCGTCAATCTCATGGGCGTGGTCCGGGGCGCGCAGGCCTTCCTGCCCGGCATGCTCGCGCAGGCGGGCCCCGGGCTCGTCATCATCACCGGCTCGAAACAGGGCATCACCACCCCGCCGGGCGATCCGGCCTATAACGTGTCGAAGGCCGGGGTGAAGGTCTTCGCCGAGGCGCTGGCGCACGAGTTGCGCGAGCGGGAGGATTGCGCGATCAGCGCGCATCTGCTGATCCCCGGCTTCGTCTTCACGCCGCTCGCCGCGGGCGGCCGGGTCGAGAAGCCGGACGCCGCCTGGACCCCCGCGGAGACAGTCGATTTCATGCTGGACTCGCTCGACCGAGGGGATTTCTACATCCTCTGCCCCGACAACGACGTGCCTCGCGCGCTCGACGAGAAGCGCATCGCCTGGACCGCTGGCGACATCATCGAGAACCGCCCGCCGCTCTCGCGCTGGCACCCCGACTACGCGGAGGCCTTCACGGAGTTCATCCGGGAGCAGGGCTGACCCTCCAAAGCGAACACCGGAACCCCCGATGTCACTCAACATTCGCCCGGTCGCGAACGCCGATCTGGATCGCGTCCGCGACCTCCTTCTCCTCGATGCCGGGAAACGCCAGAAATCCGATCCGGGCCTCTGGAAACCGAAGCGGGACGCGCGGGGCGCGGTCGCCGAGGCCATCACCGATGCTCTGCGGATCGAAACCCCTCCCTTTCGTCAGCGATGGCTCGCCGCGGAGGCGGGCGAGCGGATCGTCGGGCTGGCGCATACGATCCGGCTCCCGGTTCCGCCGATCTACGCGGGTGAGTTCGGCGCCCCGGGGCTGATCATGGACGACGGTGCGCTGGCCGAGGATGCGCCGCCCGGGACCGCCGAAATCCTTCTGGACGCGGCGGAAGCCGATCTCGTCGAGTCCGGTGCCGGGGTACTGCTGGCCTCGTCCATCATCCGCGGTGCCTGGGAGCGGGCGCTTCCATCGCGGGGCTACACACCCCTCACGCTCTATTTCACCCGGTCCGATCTTCCGGCCACCGCGCAGCTCCCATCCGTGCGACATGCCGTTGAAACCGACATCGCGTCCATTGTGAGCCTGAGCGCGATCAACCTGCGGATACTCTCCGATCTCGACGGCTTCTGGCGACCGCACACCGAGGCAGGCCCGCGGTTCGGGAACTGGATGAAGCGCAGCCTGACCCTGGCTGATCGCGACATGCTGGTTTCCGAGGTCGAGGGCGAGATCGCGGGCTATGCGATCTCGCAGCCGGCGACCGCGCTCCATTTCCCGCCGGCGCATGACATTTCCCGCGTGGGCTTCATCGATGATTTCTTCCATCGGGAATTCGAGAACCCGTCGGGGGCCGATCGGCGCGGCCAGGCGGCGGCCGAGCTTCTGCTGGCCGCCGAGGCAGCCCTGGCGGAGCGCGGCGATGAAGCGGTCCTCATCGTGTGTCCGGCCGCCTGGACATCGAAACGGAGCCTGCTGGAAGCGACGGGCCACCGCGTCGCGTCCACCTGGCACATCAAGGGCCGAGACGGAAATGCACCGCCGGCTCAACGTCGATAGTCCGAGACCATCCGGTAGTCCTTGCGCGGACCGAGGACCCGCCATTCCGCGCGCCAGGCGGGCCAGGCGGTGAAGTCATAGCGGACCCTGTAGTGGTCGGGCGCGCAGGCGTGTTCCGCCTCGGGCCGCGCGGCATCGGTCGGGAAGGCGTGGAAGAACCTCCCGTCGGCGAAGTCGATCTCGATGACGCCCCCGGTCGCGCCCTCTCCCCGGACGACACCCGGCACCGCGCGCCAGAAATAGCGCCGGGTCGCGGTCATCGGGGGGGCCGTGCCCAGCGTGAGCCTGCCTTCCTCGACATAGGCGAGCCCGCCCGGCGCGGCGGTGAACCGCGCCTCGCCCTCGAAACGGCCCGGAGCATTCGCGCGCGCGTCGTCGATCCGCCGCGTCAGCGTCCATCGCCCCTCGAAGTCCGCGAGTTCCACCCCGTCCTCCACCCCCGGCCGGCCGAGCGCCGACCTTGTGCCGATCCGGGGGCCGGTCTATCAGACGCCCGCGTTTCCCTGAACCCGCGAAAGGCCGCCACCGATGATCCCGCGCTATTCCCGCCCCGAGATGGTCGCCATCTGGTCGCCCGAGACCAGGTTCCGGATCTGGTACGAGATCGAGGCCCATGCCTCCGACGCCCAGGCCGAGCTCGGCGTGATCCCGACGGAGAACGCGGAGGCCATCTGGCGGGCGAAGGACGTGGAGTTCGACGTGGCGCGCATCGACGAGATCGAGGCGGTGACGAAACACGACGTGATCGCCTTCCTCACGCATCTCGCGGAGCATATCGGCGCCGAGGACGCGCGCTTCGTGCATCAGGGCATGACCTCCTCGGATGTGCTCGACACCACGCTCAACGTCCAGCTGGTCCGCGCCGCCGACATCCTGCTCGCCGATCTCGATCGCGTGCTGGCGGCCCTGAAGACGCGCGCCTACGAGCACAAGGACACGGTGCGGATCGGCCGTTCCCACGGCATCCACGCGGAGCCGACGACGATGGGGCTCACCTTCGCGCGGTTCTACGCCGAGATGGACCGCAATCGGAACCGGCTCGAAAAGGCGCGCTGGGAAGTCGCGACCGGCGCGATCTCGGGCGCGGTCGGGACCTTCGCCAATATCGATCCGGCGGTGGAGGAGCATGTCTGCGCGAAGATGGGGCTGCGACCCGAGCCGATCTCGACCCAGGTGATCCCGCGCGACCGGCACGCGATGTTCTTCGCCACGCTCGGCGTCATCGCCTCCTCGATGGAGAATATCGCGATCGAGTTCCGCCACATGCAGCGGACCGAGGTGCTGGAGGCGGAGGAATACTTCTCGCCGGGCCAGAAGGGCTCCTCGGCGATGCCGCACAAACGCAACCCGGTCCTGACCGAGAACCTGACCGGTCTCGCGCGTCTCGTCCGCATGGCGGTGATCCCGGCGATGGAGAACGTGGCGCTCTGGCACGAGCGCGACATCTCGCATTCCTCCGTCGAGCGCGCGATCGGGCCGGATGCGACGATCACGCTCGATTTCGCGCTCAATCGCCTCGCGGGGGTGATCGAGAAGCTGGTGATCTACCCCGCGAACATGCTGGCGAACATGAACAAGTTCAAGGGCCTCGTCATGTCGCAGCGCGTGCTGCTCGCGCTCACCCAGGCCGGCGTCAGCCGCGAGGACGCCTATCGCCTCGTCCAGCGCAATGCGATGAAGGTCTGGGAACAGGGCGCGGATTTCAAGGCGGAGCTTCTGGGCGACGCGGAAGTGACCGCCGCGCTCTCGCCGGCCGAGATCGAGGAGAAGTTCGACCTCGGCTATCACACCAGGCACGTCGACACGATCTTCGCCCGCGTCTTCGGGGAATGACGGGCGGGATCTGAGGGGCGGGACCCGAGGGCCGGAACTTGAGGGGTGGAATCTGGGGGGCGGAAGCGCATGACCGGTGAGACCCGTGCGCGGCATTTCCCGCCCGTCGCGGGTCCCGGGACGCGGGTCCTGATCCTCGGCAGCCTGCCGGGCCTGGCCTCCCTGTCGGCGGGGCAGTACTACGCGCATCCGCGAAATGCCTTCTGGCGGCTCGCCGGAGGGCTGATCGGGGTCGATCTGGCCGACCTGCCCTATCCGGACCGTCTCCGGGCGGCGCAGGCGGCGGGTATCGGGCTGTGGGATGTCGTGGGTTCGGCCACGCGGCGGGGCAGTCTCGACCAGGCGATCCGCGATCCCGAACTGGCCGATCTCGCGGGCCTCGTCATGACCCTGCCGCGCCTTCGCGCCATCGCCTTCAACGGCGCGACGGCGGCGCGCCACGGCCGGGCGCGGCTCGCCGGCTCATGGATGGGGGGCGGGGCGCCGGATCTCATCGACCTGCCCTCGTCGAGCCCGGCGCATACCATGCCCTTCGCCGAGAAGGCGCGCCGCTGGGACGTGCTCCGGCGCCACCTCGACTGACCGGCCCGGATCACCCGTCACCAGCGACGGCGCCGGACGACGCGCCCGCCGCCACCCGTCACTCCTCGATCAGCTGCGCCTTCGCCCGGGTCAGGAGCTCGTCGAGCTTGGCACGGATCGTCCGCTCGTCGGCCTTGTCGCCGAGATCGGCGGCGAGCTTGCGGTAGACATCCTCGTGCCCGCCCTCTCCGACATCGACATGGATGACCTCCATCGCATAGGCCTGCGCATCGTCGCCGCTCTTGCCGAGCAGGTCCGCCGCCCAGAGCCCGGCCAGCCGGTTGCGCCGCGCGAAGGCCTTGAACACCATCTCCTCGTCATGGGCGAACTTGTTCTCGAAGGCTCTTTCGCGTTCCTTGAAGTTGTCCATAGACGTCCTCCTCCCGGGGGCTGCTGCGTCGCGCGCAGATAACCATTCCGGCCGCGATCCGACAAGTGATCCGAGACGCGCCCATACAACCGCGCCGCAATCGCGCTTGCTCCTTTTCGGGGCAAGGTATAGAGAGCGGTGACGGGAAAGGCGGGCGTCCGGCCCCCCTTTCCCATTGGTATTTTCGGAGACTTTCATGGCCCGCCGCAGGATGATTTACGAGGGCAAGGCGAAGATTCTCTACGAAGGACCCGAGCCCGACACGCTCATCCAGTACTTCAAGGACGACGCCACCGCCTTCGACGCCACGAAGAAGGCGACGATCGAGGGCAAGGGCGTCCTGAACAACCGCCTCTCCGAGCATTTCATGAACGGTCTGAACGCCATCGGCGTGCCGACCCATTTCATCCGCCGGATCAACATGCGCGAGCAGCTGATCCGCATGGTCGAGATGATCCCGCTCGAGGTGGTGGTGCGCAACTATGCCGCGGGATCGCTCTCGAAGCGCCTCGGCATTCCCGAGGGGCAGCAGCTGCCGCGCCCGGTGATCGAATTCTACTACAAGGACGACGCGCTCCACGATCCGTTGGTGACCGAGGAGCATATCGTCGCCTTCAACTGGGCGAGCCAGCAGGACATCGACGACATGATCGCGCTGTCGCTCCGCGTGAACGACTTCCTCTCGGGCATGTTTCTCGGTGTCGGCATCCGCCTCGTCGATTTCAAGATCGAGATCGGCCGGATCTACGACGGCGATTTCCAGCGCCTGATCGTCGCCGACGAGATCTCGCCCGACAGCTGCCGGCTCTGGGACATCGAGACCGGCCGCAAGCTCGACAAGGACGTGTTCCGCCACGACCTCGGCGATCTCGCGGACGCCTATACCGAGGTTGCCCGGCGCCTCGGCGTCATGCCGAAGTCGCAGAGCCGGACGCATTCCGGCCCCAAGCTCGTGAACTGAAACGCCTGGGCCTGGATGCCCCAACTGAAACGCTCGAACCGATGAAGGCCCCCGCATGAAAGCTCGCGTGCATGTGACGCTGAAGACCGGCGTGCTCGATCCCCAGGGCGAGGCGGTCCGGCATTCGCTGGGCGCGCTCGGCTTCGCGGGCGTGGGCGAGGTCCGGATCGGCAAGGTGATCGAGCTCGAAGTCGCCGAGACCGACCGCGCCGCCGCCGAGGCGCGCGTGCGCGAGATGTGCGAGAAGCTGCTCGCCAACACGGTGATCGAGAACTACGCGGTGGAGATCGCATGAGCCTCAAGGCCGGCGTCGTCGTCTTTCCCGGATCGAACTGCGACCGTGACCTCGCGGTGGCGCTGAGAAGCGCCGGGGCCGATGTCACGATGGTCTGGCACAAGGAGACCGACCTGCCGGCGGGACTCGATTTCGTCGGCATCCCGGGCGGCTTCTCCTTCGGCGACTATCTGCGCTGCGGCGCGATCGCCGCGCGGGCGCCGATCATGCGCGCCGTGGTCGATTTCGTGCACGGCGGCGGTCATGCGATCGGCGTCTGCAACGGGTTCCAGGTGCTGATCGAGACCGGGCTCCTGCCCGGCGCGCTGATGCGGAACGCGGGCGTGCGGTTCATCTGCGCGCCGGTCGGTCTCGAAGTCGCGACGACGGACAGCGCCTTCACCGCCGCCTATGGCAAGGGCGAGCGGATCGAGGTTCCGATCGCGCATCACGACGGCAATTACTTCGCCGATGCCGACACGCTCGCGTCGCTCGCCGATCAGGACCGGATCGCGCTGCGTTACGCGGAGAATCCGAACGGCTCGGCCGCGGATATCGCCGGTATCCTGTCGGAGAACCGCCGCGTGCTCGGGCTGATGCCGCATCCCGAGCGCGCCGTCGATCCGGCGCATGGCGGCACGGATGGCGCGCGGATGTTCGCCGGTATCACGGAGGCGTTAACCGGGGAAGCGGTGCGCGCTTGAGGCGAAAGCCGGCCAGGGTTTAGATGAAGCATGAACCAGGGCAGTAGGGGGGAGAGCAAGGCAGCCTATCCGGGTCGCATCTGGATGCGCGCCGGGCTCATGATTTCTGTCCTCGTCATGGGCCTCGTGATCTGGGTCAGCCAGATCTACCTGACGCGCAGCTTCTCCGTGCCCCAGGAGACGGATGCGACGCTGCGGGCCACGCTCTACGCCGGCTCGATCCAGAGCGCGATGCAGCGCCATTCGGTCGTGCCGCTTCTGCTCGCGCGCGACCCGATCCTGCAGGTGGCGCTGCGGAGCGACGAATTTGGCGAGGCCGAGGCACGGCTGCGGGATTTCCGCGAGGAGATCGGCGCCGGCTCGATCTTCCTGCTCGACGCCACCGGCCGCATCGTCGCCGCGAGCGACCGGCAGCCGCTCGAACAATACGATGGCGACAAGGCCTATTTCACGCTCGCCGCCGCCGATACCGGCACGATCTTCTCGATCATCGAGAACGACGACGGCGCCTACAGCTTCCACTATGCCCGCAAGGTGGAGGACGAGGGCCGCCTGCTCGGCGTCATCGTCGTGACCGTCGATCTCGGCGCGCTTGAGGAAGGCTGGCGGCGCTCGCGGGTCAGGGTGGCGGTGACGAATTCGGAGGGCAACGTCCTGCTCGCCTCCGAGCCGGACTGGCGCAAGAACGCGCTCGAGAACCTGCTTGCCTCCGCCTCGCACCCCTCGCGCCTGACGCAGGCGTTGCGCGAGGCGCGCGCGAGTTTCGGCGCGCCGGACTATGTCTACATCACCGGCACGCCCTATATCGGCGCCGAGGTGCCTGTCGGCTTCCGGAACTGGCGCCTGACCTATTTCGCCGGGATCGAGGGCGTGCGGGCGCGGGTGAACTCCGTCCTCGCGCTCATCATCATGGTGCTGGCGCTTCTGCTCGCGCTCGCCTTCTATCTTCTGTCCCGCCGGGCGCGCGCGGAGAACCTTCGGGTGAAGCGGGAGTCCGATGATCTCAGGATGCTGAACCGCCGCCTGTCGGCGGAGATCGCGGCGCGCCAGAGGGTGGAAAGAAACCTCAAGGATGCCGAGCAAAGCCTTGAGCAGGCATCGAAACTCGCCGCGCTGGGGCAGATGTCGGCCGCCGTCAGCCACGAGCTGAACCAGCCGCTCGCCGCGATGAAGACCTATCTCGCGGGCGCCCGGCTGCTCCTGACCCGCAAGCGCGCCGACGAGGCGCTGACCTCCTTCCAGCGCATCGACGATCTGATCGAGCGGATGGGCGGGATTACCCGGCAGTTGAAATCCTACGCGCGCAAGAGCGATTCGGACGATCTCGAACCGGTCGATCTGCGCGCCAGCGTCCGCGCCGCGCTCGCGATGATGGCGCCGCAGCTCGGCAAGATGTCGGTCAACATCACCACGACCCTACCGTCGGAGCCGGTGATGGTCCGCGCGGACCCGCTCCGCATCGAACAGATCATCGTGAACCTGCTGCGCAATGCTCTGGACGCGGTGAAGGGACGCGACGACAAGAGGGTCAAGGTCTTCCTTGTCCAGGGCGAAATGATCCTGCTCTCGGTCGAGGACAACGGAGACGGGCTGAAGGACCCGGGCAAGTTGTTCGAGCCCTTCTACACAACGAAGAAGCCCGGCGAGGGGCTCGGCCTTGGTCTGGCCATCTCCGCCGGGTTCGCCAATGAACTCGGCGGACGGCTCGTCGCGCGTAATGCTCCCGATGGCGGCGCTGTCTTCGAACTCCTCCTGCCGAGGGACCGGGCGCAGAACCAGGCCGCGGAGTAGAGAAATGACGGATAAGACGACGACGGTCGCGATCGTGGATGACGAGGCGGATCTCCGCGAGTCGGTCGCGCAATGGATGCAGCTCTCCGAATTCGAGCCGGTCACCTTCGAAACCGCCGAGCTGGCGCTGAAGGACCTCGGACCCGATTTCCCGGGCATCGTCGTCAGTGACATCAAGATGCCGGGCATGGACGGAATGGCACTGCTGCGCCGGCTGCAGTCGGTCGATCCCGGCCTGCCGGTCATCCTGATGACCGGGCACGGCGACGTGCCGATGGCGGTCGAGGCGATGCGCATCGGCGCCTTCGACTTCGTGGAGAAGCCTTTCGATCCGGAACGGCTCGCGGAACTCGTCCGCAAGGCGTCGCAGGCCAGGGCGAAGACGCTCGCGACCCGGGCGCTCCGGCGCGAACTCGCGGACGGCAACGTGCTCACGCGCCGTCTCATGGGCGCGAGTCCGGCGATGGAGAAGCTCCGCGAGCAGATCCTCGACGTCGGCCAGGCGGATGGCCATGTGCTTGTCGTCGGCGAGACCGGGACGGGCAAGAGCCTCATTGCCATGGCGCTGCATGCCTGCGGCGCCCGCGCGACCAAGCCGCTCATCACGCTCAACTGCGCCAGCGTGCCCGCCGAGGCCGTCGAGCCGATGCTCTTTGGCGCCCCCGACCGGCCGGAGAAGCCGATGATCGACCAGGCCGAGGGCGGCACGCTCTGCCTCGAGGATATCGAGGCGCTGCCGCCCCATGCCCAGGCCCGGCTGATCGAGACGCTGAGCGCGACCGATCCGAGCAGCGCGGCGAGCCGGGTCCACAACATCCGCGTGGTCGCGATCTCCAGCCGGCTCGGCGCGGGTGCCCCGCCGGCCGAGCTCATGCGCGACGATCTCTATTTCCGCCTCGCGGGTCTCGTTCTCGAAGCGCCACCGCTACGCTCGCGGGGCGAGGATATCCTGACGCTGTTCTCGCATTTCACGGTGCAGTTCGCCGAGGAATACGGCTGCGAGCCGCCGACGCTGAACGCCGGGGACGCGGCCAATCTCGTCCAGGCCCCCTGGCCCGGCAATGTGCGCCAGTTGATCAACCTCGCGGAACGCGCGGTCCTGCAGGCGCGGCGCGGCGACAACAACATCTCCGCGCTCCTGATCGACGACGGGTTCCAGGCGCCGATGATCGCCCTCGACGGCGAGAAGCCGCTGAAGGAACATGTCGACGCTTTCGAGAAGATGCTGATCGATCACGCGCTGAGGCGCAATACCGGCTCGGTCAGCGCGGTGATGGCGGAACTCGCCCTGCCCCGCCGCACGCTCAATGAGAAGATGACCAAATACGGTCTGAGCCGGGGCGACTATCTCTGATGCCTTGGCGCGCGAGGCCGCTGGCCCCGCGCGCCGGCTCCGTCAGATCAGGTCGAACGTGTCCGCGGCCGCCATCGCCGACGTACTCTGCACGGTCAGGTGGTCCCAACGGGCCCATTCGCCGGAATGCTGGTTGCCTTCGATCCTGATCGTGTCTCCTTGCTCGATCCGCACCGTGTCCGTCGCGGTCGCATAGCTGTCCTGATTGCCCGAGGCGGTCCAGGACGAGACAAGCTCGTCATCCACGAAGAGCCGGAAGGTCGAGTTGCCGTCATTCTCGTCGAAATAGCGCACGGAGACCGCGTAGGTGCCCGTGGGTCCGGTGAAGGTTCCTTCCGCCGTCCCCTGGCCGCCGCCGCTGCGATAGGTTTCCACGAGCTCCACGGAGCCGCGCGTGACGGCGCGGTAGCCGTCGAGATCCAGCGACTCCGCCTGCGTCCGGCCGATGCCGATGGTCGCGCCCGAACCGCTTCCGCCGCTCGAACTTCCGCCGCCCGAGGTTCCGCCGCTCGATGAGCCCGTCCCGCTCTGGCCCGAACCGCTCTGGCCCGTCCCGCTCTGAATGGTCAGGTTATCCCAACGCGCCCATTCGCCGGAGTGCTGGTTGCCCTCGACCGTGATCGTGTCGCCGCGCTCGATGCGGACGGTCCGGGTCTCGGTGTGGAAGGCGTTGTCGTTGTCGTCCGCCTGCCAGGAGGCGGCGCGCTGGCCGTCCACATAGAGATTGAAGGTGGACCGCCCGTCGTTCTCGTCGAAGTAGCGGACCGAGACCTGATAGTTGCCGGTCGCGCCGGTGAAGGTCCCCTCCGCCGTGCCGTCGCCGCCGGAGCTCGCATATGTCTCCACGAGCTGCGACGAGCCCTGGCGGGAGGGGGCGACGCGGTAGCCGTCCAGGCTGAGCGACTCGGCCTCGGTCCGGCCGGTGCCGATGCCGGGGAGGTTCCCGTTTCCGCCGCCGGTACCGCCGCCAGTGCCGCCGTCATCGCCGCCACCGGTGCCGCCGCCGTTACCACCGCCACCGTTGCCGCCGCCGCCATTGCCCGCCGCCCAGTCCATGCGCTCGGCGAAGTCGTCGTAGATCTCGGGCCGGTTGTTGTAGACCGTGCGGGCACCGTCCCAGTTGCCCATCCGGAGCGAGGCTTCCGTCCGGTCGGTATAGGTGTTGTCGCCGATGTCCCAGTCACGGAAGCGGCCGCCCCAGCTGTTGGCGGTCGTGGGCGCGTTGTTGTTGGCATTGTCGAGCAGGTAAAGCAGCGACGGGGTGTCGCCCATCTTCAACCCGTCCGGCGAGGACGCTCCGCTCCGGCTCGTCGAGAGATCGTAGGTGTATTTCTCGCGAAACAGCTTGCCCAGCTCGCCATGGCCGGCGATGTTCTCCTGCACCCAGGGCAGGTTGTTCGCGATCCCGCGATGCCGGTCGCCGTTCTGATCGACATAGATGCCGCGCATCGTCGACTCGGCGTTGATCCACCACAGATCGTCGTAGTCGGGATTGTTGCGGACCGCGTTCACCAGCGCGTTATAGGCGGCCGGGTTGGCCGAATCCTGTCCATACGCGGCCAGCGAGTAGAGCCGGACCTTCGGCACGATATCCGGCGCCGAGAGCAGCGCGGCCGCGACATCGTGGATCGGACCCCAGGCGAGAATGTAGAGCGGATCGCCCTCGGATGCCGCTCGCGCCTGCGAGACGATGTGCTGCGCGCCGCGTGACAGCGTGCCCGGCCAACCGCCGTCATAGCTTCCCTCGAAGATCTTCGAGCGCAGCGACGCGGCCGAGGGATAGCTCGAATCATGCTGGCGCAGGTTGGGAAGGTCATCCTCGTAGGCGTCCAGCATCTCGCGCAACATCGTCGCGCCGCTGGTCCTCCTGCCCCCCACCGAGCCGCCATCCAGCGTGCGCGTCATGACGAAACCGCGATAGTCCACGTCGTTGGCATAGAGCAGCGCATGAATCATCGATTGCGCGTCGTCGTTGTCGTATCCGCCGAGATCGGTGGAGATCAGAACTCTGACCATGGTCCCTCTCTGTGCCCGGCCGCCGCGCGCGGAGACCGGAGCCTGATATTGATTTCATGGGGACGCACCGGACAGCCGGAGACACCCCCGAGACGCCTGCCCGGCCTCGGGATTTATGGAAGATTTTTGACGGAAGCCATTGGCTTGGCCATCTTTTTCTCTCGGCGCTTGACGCGCGCATTGTTCGTGTTTCGATTAGCCCGAAGCGCATTACGCCTGTCAACCGCCCCCGGACCGCGACCCTTTCGCCCGGCGGGCGCGGCGGCCATGCGAACAAGTTGTATTTCAGATTGTTACTAAATTGTCTTCGCCCTCCGAATGAGATCGCCTGCGGGACATTTTCGTACACACTGTTCAATGTTCTTATTTTGTTCCATAGTATCGTGCATGATCGGGGACGAATCGGACAGAATCGAAAAGGGCCAGCGCCGCGCACGCGGCGCGGCGAGCAATCGCGACGGCCGATTCGAGCGCTACGCCCATGTCCGATTCGACGACGGCTGGGACATCGCGGAAGACCCGTTGCCACCGATCCGGACCGAGATCGCGATGGAGCGGGCGCGCTCGATCCTGACGCGCAACACATCGCCCGATCTCGCCTTCGACCGGTCGATCAATCCCTACCGCGGATGCGAACATGGCTGCGTCTATTGCTTCGCGAGACCGAGCCACGCCTTTCTCGGCCTCTCTCCCGGGCTCGATTTCGAGACCCGGTTGACCGCGAAACCGAACGCCGCCGAACAGCTTGCGCGCGAGCTGTCGCGCAAGGGCTACAGCTGCGCGCCGATCGCGATCGGCACCAATACCGATCCGTATCAGCCGGTGGAGAAGAAGCTCGGCATCACCCGCGCGATCCTCACCGTGCTGCGCGACTTCAACCATCCGGTCACGATCCTGACCAAGGGCGCGCTCATCACCCGCGACGCCGACATCCTGGGCGAGATGGGCGCGGCGGGGCTCGCGACGGCGGGGGTCTCGCTGACCACGCTCGATCCCGCGCTCGCCCGCGCGATGGAACCCCGGGCCGCCGCGCCCGCGACGCGCCTCGGCGCGATCCGGACGCTCGCCGCCGCCGGTTGCCCGGTCTGGGTCTCGCTCGGGCCGGTGATCCCCGGGCTCAACGACATGGAGATGGAACGGCTGCTCGCCGCCGCGAAGGATGCCGGGGCGCGCTCGGCCGGCTATATCGTACTGCGGCTGCCGCGCGAAGTCGGGCCGATCTTCCGCGACTGGCTGGAGGAGGCCTTCCCGGACCGCGCGCGCAAGGTGATGGGCCTCGTCCGACAGATCCACGGCGGCCGGGACTACGATCCCGAATGGGGTCGGCGGATGACGGGCGAAGGGCCGGTCGCGGCGCTGATCGCCCGGCGCTTCAAGGTGGCGAGCCGCCGTCTCGGGCTCGACCGGCCGTGGCCTCCGCTGCGCCGGGATCTGTTCCGGGTGCCCCGTGACGGCCCGGAACAGTTGTCGCTGTTCTGAGCGGCGGTGGAGGATCGATCCTCACGCGAGCCGAGGATTGATCCGGCTCAAGAACCGACGCCGGGGTCGGTATCAGCCGGCGACAGCGGCCCGAGCGCCCCGGTGATCGTCGCGAGATCGGGCCGCGGCCCCCTGGGCCGTTTCTCGAGTGCCACGCGCATCGCGCCGAGATGCGCGGGTGTCGAGCCGCAGCATCCGCCGATCACGCGGGCGCCGGCGTCACGGGCCAGCACCGCGTAGCGCGCCATGAGTTCCGGCGTGCCGTCGTAGACGATGCGGCCGGACACGAATTTCGGCACACCGGCGTTCGCCTTGGCGATGAGCGCGGCCCCCGGCGCCGCCCCGGCGAGACCGACGAGGCTCCGCACCAGGTCGGAGGCGCCGACACCGCAATTGGCGCCGAAGGCGAGGGGCGGCGCGGGCAGTGCCGCGACCAGCGCCGCGAAGCCCGCGACATCGAGCCCGCCCATGGTGCGTTCGTTGGTGTCGAAGCTCATCGTGCCGCACCAGGGCAGGCCGACCGAGACCGCCGCGCGAACCGCCGCCTCGAATTCCGCCGGCGCCGAGAAGGTCTCGATCCAGAGCAGATCCGCCCCACCCTCCCGGAGCCCGCGCGCCTGTTCCTCGAACATCGCCTGAGCCGCCGAGGGATCGAGCGGGCCGCCGGGGCCCACGACCTCGCCGGTCGGGCCGATCGAGCCGCCGACGGCGACCGGCCGGCCGGCGGCGTCGGCAACCTCGCGCGCGATCCCGGCGGCGGTGCGGTTGAGCTCGGACACCCTCCCCTCGGCGTCGTGCCGGGCGAGCCGGCTGGCATTGGCGCCGAAACTGTTGGTGAGGAAGATATCGCACCCCGCCCCGACCCAGCCCTCGTGCAGCGCGCGGACCCGGCCGGGTTCGGTCACGTTCCAGAGCTCCGGCGCCTCACCGGCCTCGAGTCCCATCCGGAAGAGATTCGTCCCGACCGCCCCGTCCGCGAGGAGCCAGTCGCGGGTTTCGAGAAGCTGGCGGAACGCTCCCGTCATCGGTCAGGCCGCCGCCGTCTCGGCGATCTCCCGGATTCGCGCCACCATGGCACGGAGCCCGTTCGACCGCTGCGAGGAGAGATGGGAATCGAGCCCGAGCCGCCCGAGCTCCGCCTGCGCGTTGACCTCGAGCATCTGGGGGGGCGTCAGACCGGCGTAAAGCGCGTGCAGCACCGCGATCAGCCCGTGAACGATCATCGCATCGGAATCGCCCTGGAAGTCGAACCGGGCGCCCGGCCCCTCCCCCTCGAAGCGTGGCGCGATCCAGACCTGGCTGGCGCAGCCCTCGACCCTGGTCGCGGGTACGCGCAGCGCGTCGTCGAGCGGTGGCATCGCCTTGCCGAGATCGATCACATAGCGGTAGCGGTCCTCCCATTCGTCGAGAAAGGAGAAGTCGGCGGCGATCTCTTCGAAACGGTCGGTGGCCACGGCGTACGGGGTCCTTCGTGCATGCGCTCTCCAGATTTACGTGCCCACCGCGCCGAGTTCCAGTGCCAGCCGGGCGTTGGCATGGGCATCCCCGCATTTGCCCTTCCAAACCCCGGCGGCGGCGTCTATCCCTTTGACCGGGTTTTCTACCGACGGAGCTTCGATGCGGCGCGGTCCAATCTGTCTTCTCGCGCTCGCGGCGCTTTCCGGCTGCTCCTTCGAGATGCCGTCCTTCCTCGGGCGGGAGGGCTCGCAGACCGGCACCTACACCCTCGGCGACGACGCTCCGGAGGGCGCCTACGATCCGGTCGCTGTGCCCGTAAGTTCCGCGGTCGCGGAACGCGCGCTGCACGGGGTGATCCTGCGCGCGGAATCGATCACACCGACCCAAGGCTACTACGCCGCGGTGCTCGACGTCGGCGAGGCGGGGCCGGAGCCGGATGCGAGCGGGACGCTGACGGTCCGCTTCACCGCCCTGTCGCCGACGACGCCGCAGGCGACCGGGGCGCCCCAGACCCGCAGGCTGACCGCCGCGCTCTTCGTCCAAAACGTGACGCTCCGCGACGTGCGGGCCTTCCGCGTGGTCGGCAGCCCGAATTCGGTAACCGTGCCGCTGCCGCGATAGCGCCCCGGCGGAGGCTGGCGACGCTGCCCGGCGCAGTACGCCCGATCCCGAGGGGCGGATGACGCCCGGCGCGCTCCATCCGGGAAAGGCTGACCGGTCCGCCGCGAGTCATCGTCAGGACATTTGTTGCCCTCCGGCCGAGCCTCGTGGTACGCGTTCGCCGCTTGTACCGCAGCGTTCAGGAGCCGCGTCGCCGCATGACACCTTCGAGCGAATGGACGGCCGCGGACTGGATCGCCGTCTTCTGGGGACCGACGCATATGCGCGCCTGGGCGGTCGGGCCTGAGAACCAGGTGCTGGCCGAGGCGGAATCCGAGGCGGGAACCTCGACGCTCACACCCGACCGGTTCGAGCCCGCGCTGCTCGACACCGTGCTCGGCTGGCTCGATCTGACGCGCGTCACCGATGTTTTCGTCTGCGGCATGGCCGGCGCGCGCCAGGGCTGGGTCGAGACGCCCTACGCCACCGTCCCGGCCCCGCCGAGAGGCGGCCTGCCGCTCGTCGAGGCGCCGGTGGCCGATGACGGCATCCGCGTCCACGTCCTGCCCGGCATGCGTCAGGACAAGCCCCCCGACGTGATGCGCGGCGAGGAAACGCTGATGGCGGGCCTCATCGCGCGCGAGTCGAAGTTCGATGGCGTGGTCTGCCTGCCCGGCACGCATACGAAATGGGTGCATATCAGCGCCGGCGAGGTCGTGAGCTTCGCGACCTTCATGACCGGCGAACTGTTCGGGCTGCTGTCGGCCTCCTCGGTCCTGCATTACACGATGGACGAGGGCGGCTGGTCGGACGCAGCCTTCGACATGGCGGTCGAGGAATCGCTCGCGATGCCGGAACAGGTCGCGCGCAAGCTCTTCGGCATCCGCGCCGAGGCGCTTCTCATGGATCTCTCCCCGGGCGAGTCGCGGGCACGTCTCTCCGGGTTGCTCGTCGGGATCGAGATCAGCGGGTCGAAGCCCTACTGGCTCGGCCGTGACATCGTGCTCGTGGGCGAGAGCGAGCTCGCGACCAGCTATGCGCGCGCACTTGCGAGCTGCGGGCTGTCGCCGAGGCGCCATGATCCGACCGACCTGGTGATCGCGGGGCTCGGCGCCGCGCGGGCCGATCTGCTCGCCACGCGCGCGACCGGCACGCAGGGCTGAGAGCCCCCCCTCGCCGCATGGCTCGGGCCTCCCCGCGCGAGAGTTCAAACGCGGGCGGCTCGATCGCGTACCCCGCCCGCGCCGAGTCTCGTATCACCCCGCGTCGGATGGTCAGCAATTCAGCCTGCTTCACGGCCGTCCGAGGAAGAATCGGACCATTTCCGCCGAGGCATCCGGTCCCGCCGGATCGGTGAAGGACCCCGGGCTCCGCCCGCCGGACCAGGCGTGGCCGGCGCCCTCGATCAGCCAGAGTTCGGACTCCGGCCGCCCGTCGCCACTCTCGAGCGCGAGCCGGTGATAGACGCGGCCGCCCTCGGTGCGGCCGACCTGACGCGGCGCGGCGCGGATCGCCGCGGGCAGCAGGCGTCCGGCATTCGCGGAATGCACGACGTCATCCTCGATCCCGTGAAAGACGATCCGCCGCCCGGTCGGCCCCGAAGCTCCGGCCAGAGATTCGGCCGCGGAACCGCCCGGGGACCCATCGGAAGACTCGTCCGGAACCGCCTCCGGCGACGCCTTCCCACGCATGGCGGCCAGCGCGGAGGACAGATCCTTCGCGACACCGGTCGGAACGCCGGAATGGATGCCGGCGGCGGCGAAGAGATCGGGATAGGTCTCCGCCAGGATCGCCGCCATCGAGCCCCCCGCGGAGAGCCCCGCGACGAAGATCCGCTCCGGCGGAATGCCGAATTCCTCGGCCACCGCGCGGGTCATCCCGGCGAGGATCGCTGGCTCGCCCTCGTCGCGCCCCTGATCCGACGCGCGGAACCAGTTCCAGCAGGAGGAGGCGTTCCGCGCCGATGGCTGGCGGGGATAGACGAGGACCAGCCCCTCGGCCTCCGCCTGGTCGTTCATGCCGGTCCCGATGGCGAAATCCTCGGAATTCTGCTTGCAGCCGTGCAGCATCAGGATCAGCGCGCGCGGCGTCCCGGCGGCCGGGCTCGGCACATAGAGCCGGTAGTCGCGCCCGCCCGCGTCGGAACTGAACTCGCGCTTCTCGAACCGCGCGCCCTCGGCGATCTCCGGCTCCAGATCCGACGGCGCGTCGCCGACGAGACCGGACCAGAGTGGCGGACGCGCCTCGCGCAGGAGCCGCACCGCCTCGCGCAAGGTCCGGCCCGCGCGTTCGACCGGCCCCGCGACCGCGTCCGCGGCGGTGCGCATCGCGCCGCCGAAGCCCGTTTTCTCATCATCCGTCAACGCGCCGGCCTCCGTGCTCGTGAGGATCCGCTTCGGCGCGGCGGCCGGACCCCTCGGCGCGGAACCGGCCCCCGCCTCGTTCGCCACAAGGTCGCTGCTCATTCGCCTCTCCTAGTCCCCGTGTCCGGCCGGGCGTTGATCGCCTCTCGCTGACTCCGGCTTCATGTCGCGCGAACTTACGTCACGGACATGCACATGGCCAATTCGATCCACCCCGGCGACAATATGGGGTGGTTTCCGCATGATTGAAGATGATTCCGCGTGATCAAGACAAAGGTCGCCCCATGATTGGCCCCGTCACCACCGCCGTCATCGCCCGCGTGATCATCCTCGTGATCATCCTCGTGACTACCCCCCGGGGCGCGACCCGAGGCGCGCGCCCGCATCGCGTCTTGATTGACGATCCCGCATCGACTAAGTGCTTGCGATGATTTCGCAAAAGACGAAATACGCGATCAAGGCGCTCATCACCCTCGCCGAGGAACAGGCGCGGGGCGGATCATCGCTGCGGATCGAGGAAATCGCCAACCGATCGAACACGCCGAAACGCTTCCTCGAACACATCCTCATCGACATCCGTAACGCTGGAGTGATCGGCAGCCGCCGCGGCCGCGACGGCGGCTACATGCTGATCAAGGCGCCCGAGAGCATCTCGGTCAGCGAGGTTCTGCGCATGATCGACGGGCCGATCGCGCCGCTGCCCTGCCTCTCGCGCCGGGCCTATCAACGCTGCGAGGATTGCGAGGACGAGGCGACCTGCCGGATCCGCAAGGTATTCGGCGACCTCTATTCCGCCTATCTGCTGATGGTCGAATCCCTGACCTTGACCGATCTGATGCGCGATGATTCGCTGCTGGAATCGACTCCGGAACTCGACATAATCCCCTGAAATCTAACGAGACACGGGTTTCCCCCGGGGCCTTGGATTTTAATTCTTGATTATCACGATGAAACCTGTCGTGATTGCCGGGAATTGATCTGGAGGCAGGAATGCACAGCTCTTACCCCGCGGCCGACCGCGTCGCTTCGCAGCCCGCGGCATGGACCGGGACGGAAGCCTATGTCGCGCTTTTCGATGTCTATGGAACGCTGCACCTCGCGCATCCGACCGACGCGTCCACCCGGTGGACCGATGTACGGGGGGCCGATGTACGGAGGGCCGGAGCGCGGAGCGCGGACGGCGCGACCCGCCGACCGCGCTCCCGCTGGGCCGCCGGGCTGACCGCGACGCTTCTGGCCGGCGCGGCGCTGGTCGGCGCCGCCGCCGCGAATGCCCAGTCGCTGCTCAACGTGTCCTATGATCCGACCCGGGAACTTTATCGCGAGTACAACGCCGCCTTCCAGAAGCACTGGGAGGAAGCGGGCAACGCGCCCATCGAGATCTCCGCCTCGCACGGCGGTTCGGGATCGCAGGCCCGCGCGGTGATCGACGGGCTCGACGCGCAGGTGGTGACGCTCGCGCTCGCCTCCGACATCAGCGCGATCGCCGAGAAGTCGGGCAAGATTCCCGTGGACTGGCAGGAGAAACTGCCGCACAACTCGGCGCCCTATACCTCGACCATCGTCTTCCTGGTGCGAGAGGGCAATCCGAAGGAACTCAATGACTGGGACGATCTCGTGAAGGACGGCGTCGAAGTCATCACTCCGAACCCGAAGACCTCGGGCGGCGCGCGCTGGAACTATCTCGCGGCCTGGGCCTATGCCGACCGGGCCTTCGACAAGGACGAGACGAAGATCCGCGAATACCTGGGCGAGCTCTTCGCCCATGTGCCCGTGCTCGACACCGGCGCGCGCGGCGCGACGACGACCTTCGCCCAGCGCGGGATCGGCGACGTGCTTCTCGCCTGGGAGAACGAGGCCTTCCTCGCGCTGAACGAGATCGGCGAGGATCAGTTCGACATCGTCGTGCCCTCGGTCTCGATCCGCGCGGAGCCCTCGGTCGCGCTCGTCCCCGGCAACATCCATTCCGAGGAACAGGGCAAGGCGGCGGAGGAATATCTCTCCTGGCTCTACAGCCCCGAGGCCCAGGCCATCGCGCTGAAGCACTATTTCCGCGCCTGGGACACCTCGGAAGCCGAGGCGGCGGACATCGAGCGCTTCCCCGAGGTTGACCTCGTCTCGATCGAGGATTTCGGTGGCTGGAGCAAGGTGCAGCCGGAGCACTTCGGCGACGGCGGTACCTTCGACCAGATCTACAAGCCGAGGTAAGGAACCCGAATGCGCGGCCTCACTCTTCGCTCCCCCTCGCCGATGCCGGGCTTCGGCCTGTCGGCGGGGATCACCTTCGCCATGCTCTCGCTGATCGTGCTGATCCCGATCGCGGCCCTGATCGCGCGGGGGGCGGATATCGGGCTCGCGGACATTCTCGCCACCGTCGGCACGGAGCGCGTCCTCTCCGCGCTCTGGCTCTCCTTCCGGCTCGCCTTCCTCGCGGCGCTCTTCAACCTCGTGCTCGGTCTCGCGATCGCCTGGGTGCTCGTGCGCTACGACTTCCCCGGCCGCAGGCTCGTCGACGCGGCCGTCGACCTGCCCTTCGCGCTGCCGACGGCGGTCGCGGGCATCTCGCTCACGACGCTTTACGCGCCGAACGGGATGCTCGGCGGGTTCCTGCAGGATCTCGGGATAAGGGTGGCCTATACCGGGCTCGGCATCTGGATCGCGCTCGTCTTCGTCAGCCTTCCCTTCGTCGTGCGCACGGTCCAGCCTGTGATCGAGGAGATCGACCGCGAGGTCGAGGAGGCCTCGGCGACGCTCGGCGCCTATCGCCTCCGCACCTTCCGCCGCGTGATCCTGCCGATGCTGACGCCCGCGCTGCTGACGGGCTTCGGGGGGGGGGGGGGGGGGGGGGGGGGGGGGGGGGGGGGGGGGGGGGGGGGGGGGGGGGGGGGGGGNCCTCCGCACCTTCCGCCGCGTGATCCTGCCGATGCTGACGCCCGCGCTGCTGACGGGCTTCGCGCTCGGCCTCGCGCGAGCGGTCGGCGAATACGGGTCGGTGATCTTCATCGCCGGCAATCTCCCCTACCAGACCGAGATCGCGCCGCTCCTGATCGTGATCCGGCTCGAGGAATTCGACTATGACGGTGCGATCGCCATCGCGCTCGCGATGCTCTGCATCTCCTTCTTCATGCTGCTCGTCATCAATCTCATCCAGGTTCTGAGCCGAGCGAGGTTTGGCAATGCCTGATCACTCCTCAACACATGACCGCGCCTCAACCCATCACGGCGCCCAGGGGTCGCAGATCGCCGTCGCGGCGATGGCCTCCGGCCTCGGCGGCGCGATCCTCGGCGGCGGCGGCGCGCTGCTCGCCGGAGGCGGGCTCGTCGTCGCGGCCGGCGCCTATGCCGCGACCGGAACGGTAACGCTCGGCGGTGTCGCGGCGGTCCAGGCGGCGCGTCCGCTCCGGCCCAGGCTCGTGCGGATCGCCGCGCGGCTGCGCCGGCCCGCCGCGCTCCTGACCCCCTGACAGCCACCAGATACAACAAGGAGACCGGCACCATGCCCGCGGACACCGCCCTCGCCAGCGCGTCCCCGAACTCCACCGGCCGCGCTCTCCGGAGCCGCGAGGTGACGACCGAACCCGTATGGTTCCGCGTCGCACTCGTTCTCGGCGTGCTCGGGATGCTGACGCTGCTGCTGTTCCTGCCGCTCTACGAGGTGTTCCGGCAGGCGCTCGGCGACGGTTTCGCCGAGGCGATCGCCTCGCTCCAGAACGCGGATGCGCGCCATGCGATCTATCTCACGCTTCTGACCGCGGTCGTGGCGGTGCCGATGAACGCCGTCTTCGGCGTCGCCGCCGCCTGGATGATCGCGAAGTTCGATTTCCGCGGCAAAGCCTTCCTCATCACGCTCATCGACCTGCCGTTCTCGGTCTCCCCGGTCGTGGCCGGCCTCTGCTTCGTGCTGCTCTTCGGCTCGGGCACAGCGTTCGGCGGCTGGCTGGTCGCGCATGGGATGCAGGTCGTCTTCGCCGTGCCGGGCATCATCCTCGCCACGATGTTCGTGACCTTCCCCTTCGTCGCCCGCGAGCTCATCCCGGTGATGCAGGAGCAGGGCCGCGCGGAGGAGGAAGCCGCCCTCACCCTCGGCGCCTCGGGCTGGCGCGCGTTCCGGACGGTGACGCTGCCGAACATCAAATGGGCGCTGCTCTATGGCGTGCTGCTCTGCAACGCGCGGGCAATGGGGGAATTCGGCGCCGTCGCGGTGATCTCCGGCAAGGTGCGCGGCGAGAGCATCACCATGCCCCTGATGATCGAGATGTCCTACAACGAATACATGACCGTCGCGGCCTTCACCATGGCCGCCTTGCTCGCCACGCTCGGCCTCGTCACCCTGACGGCCAAATCGATCCTCGAATGGCGGTTCGCGGACCAGCTCGCCGCCAGCCACCGCCACTGAGTCCCAGGTCCAAAGGAGTTCCCATGAACATCGAAATCGAGGAACTGGCCAAGGAATTCGGCGCCACGACCGCGCTGCTTCCCGTCAGCCTGTCGATCCCCTCGGGCGCGCTGGTCTCGCTGCTCGGCCCCTCCGGTTCCGGCAAGACGACGCTGCTCCGCATTCTCGGCGGTCTCGAATATCCGAACTCGGGCCGGGTGCTCTTCGACGGTCAGGACGCGACGGGGCTCACGGTGCAGGAGCGCCGCGCCGGCTTCGTCTTCCAGCATTACGCGCTCTTCAAGCACATGACGGTCTTCGAGAATATCGCCTATGGCCTCCGCGCCCGGCCGAGGCGCACGCGCCCGACCGAGGCGGAGATCGACCGGCGGGTTCACCGGCTGCTCGAAATGATCCAGCTTCCCGACATCGCCCGGCGCTATCCGGCGCAGCTCTCGGGCGGCCAGCGGCAGCGCGTGGCGCTCGCCCGCGCGCTCGCGATCGAGCCCCGGATGCTGCTCCTCGACGAGCCCTTCGGCGCGCTCGACGCACGCGTCCGCCGCGAGTTGCGCGGCGGCCTGCGCGAGATCCACGACCAGACCGGCCTGACGACGATCTTCGTCACGCACGACCAGGAGGAAGCGATGCAACTCGCCGATCTGGTCGTGGTGATGAGCATGGGCCGCATCGAGCAGGTCGGCACGCCCCAGGATATCCGCTCGCGGCCGGCGACGCCCTTCGTCGCGGAGTTCGTCGACAGCTGAGCGCATGGCCGCGGATCTGAACTCCGCGCCGCGTGGCGCCCGGGCGCGTCAGCCGGCGAGCGCGTTGACCCGAGGCCGTTGGCCGTCCGGGTCGAGCGCGCGGAAGCCGCGTCCGAAGTCGAGGTCACGCCGGGTGGCGATGTCGGCGCAGCGCCTGGAGCAGATCGAGTGGGCGTTCCGGTCGGGGCATGGGAGCCGCTCCAGTCCCCCCGAACCGCGCCGCGGTGGGGATGCCCTCAACCGCAGAGATCGCGGTCCACATAGACCTTGGAAGTCGCCGCGTAGTAAAAGCAGCCGCCCCTCGGTCCGCGATGGTAGGTCCGCGCGGCACCATAGGAACCGCCCCCCGATCGCGTCGCGATGACCGGAGCGCGGGTCGCGGCGACACGCGTCACGGCCGGAGCGGGCGACCGCTCGACGCGGAGCGGCGCGAGCGATCGCGGGGCGGCGCCGGGCTGGTCCTGATAGCGGTTGCTGACCGACAGGATCTGCGTGCCCCAGCCGCAGGCATAGCCGTCGCCGTCGCCGTCGAGGTTGTCGGGATCGAGCCCCGGTCCGCCGCTCGTGAGGAAGGCGCGCTGCGCCGCCGCCGCGCTCGGAAAATCGCCGCAGTTCCGCTGGACATTCGTCGGCGCCGGACGGGAATAGAGCGTCATGCCGACGCCGGCGGCGGTGCGGGAGCCGAGATAGCGGCCATTGGCATCGGCGAGCTGCCCGCGGGTGCCAAGCTCGGCCTCGACCATCATCAGTTCCCGCGAATCGGCGGTGGTCGCCTGCCGTTTCCAGAGCGTTTCGTTCGATTCCGCCGCGTAGGCGTCCGAGAGCGCCGACAGCCTAGGGTCCACCGGCGGCGCCGAGGGCGCGCAGCCGGCGAGCAGCAAAGAGCAAAGAACGCCGCTGGCGAGACCGCGCATGACAAACTCCCGAGCGCGAACAAGCGCTGGCTGCGACGGTGCGGAACGCCTGACCGATTCGTCAATGCGTTCCGGCGGATTCGGTTTCGCGCGGCTGAAGGACGCCGCGCGAATGCTCAGGCGTCGCTGACCGCCGCCTCGCCCTCGATGGCGAGGATCGCGACGCCATTCGCATGGAGCTTCATCCGCTCGCCGTCGCGCTCCACGCCCTGTTCGAAGGCGGCGAGGCCGGCGCCGGTCACCTTCACCTCGACGATCTCCGGCGACAGGTTGAAGACGCAGAGGAACTCGCCGCCGCGCACGTAGGCGAGCACCGGTTCGGCCGTGTCGAAGAAGACCGTGCCGCCCGTCCTGAGCGTCTCGTTCTCCTTCCGGAGCCTCAGCAGCGTCCGGTAGGTTTCGAGCACGGACTCCGGGTCGCCGATCTGCCCGGCGGCGTGCCGCCCCGCCTGCGGCTCCTTGATCGGAAGCCACGGGCGCCCGGTCGAGAAACCGCTGCTCGCATTGCCGCCGTCCCAGACCATCGGCGTGCGGCAGCCGTCGCGGCCCTTGTCCTCGGGCCAGAAGTTCAGCCCCTGCGGATCGGTCAGTTCGAAATATTCGAGCTCGGTCTCGGTCTGGCCAAGTTCCTCGCCCTGATAGACGCAGATCGACCCCTGGAGCGTGAGCAGCAGCGCCGCCCCCTGTTTCGCCAGCGCCTCCCGGTCCACGCTGTGCCGCTCCCAGCGCGTCACATGCCGCACGACGTCGTGGTTCGAGAGCGCCCAGCACGGCCAGCCGTTCGGCGCCCCGCCGAAGAAATCCTCGATCTGGCGGCGGAAATGCGCGGGCGTGAAATTGTCGCTCAGCATCTCGAAGGAATAGGCCTGATGCAGCCGCCCCTCGCTCGTGTATTCGCCCATGATCTCGATCGCATGATGCGACTCTCCGACCTCGCCGACCATCGCCCGGCCGTCGAATTCATCGAGCAGCTTCCGCATCCGCGCGAGAAAGGCCAGGTTCTCCGGCTGGTTCTTCGAGAACAGATGGTACTGCATCGCATAGGGATTCCACTCGGGCTTCTCCTTGCGCCGGAAATCGGCGGGATCGCTCCGGAGCAGCTTGTCGTGGAAATAGAAGTTCACGGTGTCGAGCCGGAACCCGTCCACGCCGCGCTCCAGCCAGAAGCGCATCGTGCCGAGCAGCCAATCCTGGACCTCGGGATTGTGGAAGTTGAAATCCGGCTGTTCGGCGAGGAAGTTGTGGAAATAGTACTGGTGCCGCCTGGGCTCCCAGGTCCAGGCACCGCCGCCGAAGATCGCAAGCCAGTTGTTGGGCGGCGACCCGTCATGCTTGGGATCGGCCCAGACATACCAGTCGGATTTCGGATTGTCCCGGCTCTTGCGGCTCTCGATGAAGAACGGATGCTTCGAGGACGAATGCGACAGCACCTGGTCGATGATGACCTTGAGCCCGAGGCCATGCGCCTTTTCGACCATCGCGTCGAAATCGGCGAGGCTGCCGAAGACCGGGTCGATGTCGGTATAGTCGGCGACATCGTAGCCCATGTCGGCCATCGGCGAGGTGAAGATCGGCGAAAGCCAGATCGCATCCACGCCGAGATCGGCGACATAGGGCAGCCGCTCGGTGATGCCCCGGAGATCGCCGATACCGTCGCCGCTCGAATCCTGAAACGACCGGGGATAGATCTGATAGGTCACCGACCCCCGCCACCAATCACGCATCTCGACCTCCTCGTGAATCCGGGTCGGCCCGAGGGCCGCCCGCGCGTGGCAGAACGTCACAGCCCCAAAGCGCTTTGGCAAGCCCCCGCGGCGCGCTTTCCGGCAGGGAGCAGGGTGTTTTCCGTTCAAGGATTCGAGACGGCGCGTCGCGGGCGCCCGGCCACCCCACCCCGCATGGCGCATCCGAAGCTGCGCGCCTTCGGCCCTTGGCGCCCCGGCCGTCGGTCTCTATTTTCGGCCCGCGACGAAAGACGGCAAGGCGCGGGCATGCGAATCCTCTTCATCCATGACAATTTCCCTGCGCAGTTCGGCGTGTTGGGCATGTGGCTCGCGCGCCAGGGCTGGGACGTGACCTTCGCGACCAACGCGGAGAAGGCGGCGGCGCCCGGCATCCGCGTGTTGCGCTACGGGCCGCATCGCGCGCCGTCGAAGGAGACGCACCCCTATGCCCAGGTCATGGAGAAGGCCGCGATCAACGCGCAGGGTTTCGCCCGCGCCGCGCTCAAGGCGCGCGAGGCGGGCTACGCGCCCGATATTATCGTCGCCCATTCCGGCTGGGGCGCGGGGATGTTCGCGCGCGACATGTTTCCGGAGGCGGCCTTCGTCTCCTATTGCGAATGGTGGTACAGCTGGCCCGGCGCGGATGTGCTCTATCTCAACGAAATGAACGGGGAGCCGCCGCCCGAATCGCTCGAAAGCCCGATGCTGGAGCGCGCGCGCAACACGCCCATCGCGATGGACCTGACCGCGGCCGACGCCACGCTCTGCCCGACACGGTTCCAGGCAGCGCAGTTTCCGCCCCGGCTACGCCCGCTCCTGACGGTGCGACACGACGGCATCGACACCGAGTATCACGCGCCCGACACGGCGGACCGGGTCTCGACCCTCGACGGGCTCGTCGCCACCGACGCGCCGGTCGTGACCTATGCCACGCGCGGGATGGAGCCGCACCGCGGGTTTCCGGCCTTCATGGCGAGCCTTCCGGCCGTGCTGGCCGCCGATCCCCGGACCGTCGTGGTGATCGCGGGCGAGAACCGCGTCGCCTATGGCGGGCGGTCGCAGCGCGCGGTGGACTGGAAGGAAAAGGCGCTCCGGGAGAACGACATCGATCCGGCGCGCGTGCATTTCGTCGGCCGCCTCGAACGCCCGCTTTATCGTCGGCTGCTGCGCCGGTCGAACGCGCATGTCTATCTGACGGTGCCCTTCGTTCTCTCCTGGTCGATGCTGGAAGCGATGAGCTTCGCCTGCCCGCTCGTGCTCTCCGACACCGAGCCGGTGCGCGAATTCGCCGGCCCCGAGCATGCGACCCTGGTCCGGATGAACGATCCCGCGACGATCAGCGCCGGCATCCTCGCAACCCTCGGCGAACCGACCGCCGCCGCGCTACGCGGCCGAGCGGCGCGGGAGGTGATCACGGCGGATTATTCGATCGCGAAGCTCTGGCCCGAGAAGGCCCGGCTCTTCGCCGATCTGGTCGACGCGCGCGGCTGACCGCGCCGGCCGTCACTCCGGCGGGCCGAAGTCGCGTTGCGACTCGCGCACGATCTCGGTGAGGAATTCGCTCATCACCCGGACGCGGGCCACGTCGCGCAGGTCCTCGTGGATCGCGGTCCAGTAGGAGCGGGTCACGCGATGCGCGCGCAGCACGGGGACGAGCGCGGGATGCGGGCGGGCGAGATAGTCGTGCAGCACACCGATCCCCGCGCCGGCGCGAACCGCCTCGACCTGTCCGATCGCACTCGAGATCTCGAAGCGCGACCGCCAGCTTCTGAGGAAGGCCGAGGCGTAGTTGAGGGCGGGGACGGTGATGAGATCCTCGACATAGCCGACGAGGCTGTGCCCCGCGAGATCGGCGAGACTCGCCGGCTCGGCGTGACGCGCAAGATAGTCTCGCGACGCGTAGAGACCGAGGCTATAGTCCACGAGCTTCCGGGCGATCAGCCGCCCGCGGTCAGGCCGTCCGACCAGGACCGCGATATCGGCTTCCCTCCGGGAGAGCGAGAAACCGCGGGGCGTCGGGACGAGCTGGATGCGAAGATCGGGATGCCGCTCGGCCAGTCGCGACAGCCTCGGCGCCAGAAGTGCCACGCCGAATCCATCCGGCGCGCCGACGCGCACGACGCCCGCGACGCCGCCCTCGGCGCCGCTGAGCCGGGCCTGCCGCGCGATGAGTTCCGCCTCCACCCGCTCCAGCGTCTCGAGCAGTTCCTCCCCCGCCTCGGTGAGATCCGAGCCATGGGTGCGCCGCACCAGCAGTTTCGCGCCCACCGCCGCCTCCAGCGCCGCCATCCGGCGGCTGAGCGTCGCCTGGTTGAGCCCGAGCGCCCGCGCCGCGGCGAGAATCTGCCCGGCGCGCGCCACCGCGAGAAACAGCCGGCAGTCGTCCCAGTTCAGGCCGGACTCGCCCCTGATGTTGATTTCGCGCATATCAGTTCCGCGTTTCAGCCGATTGCGTGACGATTTCAATCATGTCACTTAACCAACCAGAAACTCAAGGGAGGAACCCCATGACCGAGATCCTGAACTACATTGGCGGAGAGCTCGTCGCCGGGAAGTCCGGCCGGTTCGCAGATGTCTTCAACCCGGCAACCGGCGCCGCGGAGAGCCGCATCCAGCTCGCGACCACGGCCGAGGTGGACGCGGTCGTGGAGAATGCCAAGGCGGCCTGGCCGAAATGGGCGAAGACGCCGCCGCTGCGCCGCGCGCGCATCCTCGACAGGTTCAAGTTCCTGCTGCAGGAGAACGCCGACCGGCTCGCCGAGGCGATCTCGAAGGAGCATGGCAAGACCCATGACGACGCGCTCGGCGAGGTGACCCGCGGCCTCGAAGTCGTCGAATTCGCCATCGGCATCCCGCATCTCCTGAAGGGCGAAGTGACCGAGAATGTCGGCACCAACGTCGACAGCCACTCGATGCGCCAGCCGCTCGGCGTCGTCGCCGGCATCACGCCGTTCAACTTCCCCTGCATGGTGCCGATGTGGATGTTCCCCGTGGCGCTGGCCTGCGGCAACTGCTTCGTGCTGAAGCCCTCCGAGCGTGACCCCTCCCCGTCGCTGATCCTCGCCGAACTGCTGACCGAGGCGGGGCTTCCGGCGGGCGTCTTCAACGTCGTCCACGGCGACAAGGAAGCGGTCGACGCGCTCCTCAACAACCCCGATGTCAAGGCTGTGAGCTTCGTCGGCTCGACCCCGATCGCGCGCTACATCTACGCGACCGGCACAGCGAACGGGAAGCGCGTCCAGGCGCTCGGCGGCGCGAAGAACCACATGGTCATCATGCCCGACGCCGATCTCGACATGGCGGTCGGCGCGCTGATGGGCGCGGCCTACGGCTCCGCGGGCGAGCGCTGCATGGCGATCTCGGTCGCCGTCCCGGTGGGCGAGGAAACCGCGAACAAGCTGATCGAGAAGCTGGTGCCACAGATCGAGGCGCTGAAGATCGGCCCCTCCACGGACCGCGCTTCCGACATGGGCCCGGTGGTGACGAGGCAGCATCTCGAGAAGATCAAGGGCTACATTGCCCAGGGCGAGAAGGAAGGCGCGAAGCTCGTCATCGACGGCCGTGACTTCAAGGCGCCGCAGGGCTACGAGGACGGCTATTTCATCGGCGGCACGCTCTTCGACGGCGTGACCGATGACATGACGATCTGGAAGGAAGAGATCTTCGGCCCGGTGCTGAGCGTCGCCCGCGCCAAGAACTTCGCCGAGGCGGCCGACCTGATCGCCAAGCACGAATACGGCAACGGCGTCGCGATCTTCACCCGCGACGGCGACTCGGCCCGCGCCTTCGCCCATGACATCGAGGTCGGCATGGTGGGCGTCAACGTGCCGATCCCGGTGCCGATGGCCTTCCACTCCTTCGGCGGCTGGAAAGCCTCGCTCTTCGGCGACCACCACATGCACGGGCCGGAAGGCGTGCGCTTCTACACGCGGCTGAAGACGATCACGACGCGCTGGCCCTCGGGCATGCGGACGGAGTCGGAATTCGTCATGCCGACGATGGGCTGAGCCCTCCCTCAACCGAATTCCAGCGGCCCCGGAGCACCGTTCCGGGGCCGCTTTCCGTTCGTGCCACCGCGTTCCGGCACTCCGATTCCCGACCTTCACCGACCCCGCGGGCGGCGCTTGACGGCTTGCCTCCGCCGAGCTTTCCGCCAAAGTGCGACAAAGAGCGGCATCGGCACGAACCGGCACGCCGCGGGAATCGGGGGAAACAGATGGAAGAGATCACGCCGGCATACGGCACGGCTACACTGCTACTCATCGCGGCGGGCGCGGTCGCGTTCCTGCTCGTGCTCATCCTGCGGTTCCGGCTGCATGCCTTCGTCGCCCTGACGCTGGTGAGCCTGCTGACCGCGCTCATCACCGGCGTCGCCTTCAAGGACATCGTGCCGACGCTGATGACGGGCTTCGGCTCGACGCTCGCCTCGGTCGCGCTCCTGGTCGGTTTCGGCGCGATGATCGGCCGGCTGCTGCAGGTCACCGGCGGGGCGCAGGTACTCGCCGACAAGCTGATCTCGGTCTTCGGCGAGAGCCGAGCGCCGTTCGCGCTCGGAGTCGCCTCGCTGCTTTTCGGCTTCCCGATCTTCTTCGACGCCGGGCTCGTCGTCATGCTGCCGATCATCTTCTCGATCGCGACGCGGCTCGGCGGATCGGTCCTCACCTACGCCCTGCCCGCCGCGGGCGCCTTCGCGGTCATGCACGCCTTCGTGCCGCCGCATCCCGGACCGGTCGCCGCGGGCGACCTGCTCGGCGCCGATCTCGGGCTCCTGGTCCTCGTCGGCCTGGTGATCGGCCTGCCGACCTGGTTTCTTGGCGGCTATCTCTACGGCCTCTGGGCGGGCCGCCGCTTCGTGCTTCCGGTGCCGGCCTTCATGACCGGCGGCGACGCCGGCGCGCTCGCCGGGCCGCCGCCGACCTTCAAGACCGTGATGACCGTGCTCCTGCTGCCGCTCGGACTCATCTTCCTCAATACCGGACTCAATACGCTCGCGACCGCCGGTGTCGTTTCGGGCGATGCGACCTGGGTCAACATGCTCCGAATGATCGGCCAGACGCCGGTCGCACTCCTCATCACGGTGATCGTCGCGATGCGGCTGCTCGGAGAGGGCCGCTCCGGGGTCGAGATCGAGAAGATCATGGACGGCGCGCTCGGTCCGGTCTGCGCCATCATCCTCGTGACCGGCGCGGGCGGCATGTTCGGCGGCGTGCTGCGCGCCAGCGGCATCGGCCAGGCGCTGGCGAGCAGCCTCTCCTCCGTCGGGCTGCCGCTGATCGTCGCCGCCTTCCTGATCGCGACCGCGCTGCGCGTGGCGCAGGGTTCGGCGACCGTGGCGCTTACCACGACCGCCGGGCTGCTCGCGCCCACCGTGGCGGCGACCGAGGGGCTCAGCGTCTTCGATCACTGCTTCCTCGTGATCGCGATCGCCTGCGGCTCGACCGTGCTCAGCCATGTGAACGACTCGGGCTTCTGGCTCGTGGGACGGTTCCTCGAGATGGATGAGAAGATGACGCTCAGGACCTGGACCGTCATGGAAACCCTGCTTGGAACGATCGGCTTCCTCATCGCGCTGATCGGTTGGTGGCTGCTATGAACACTGAGAACACCGGAGCGATCCACATCGTCGTCATGGGGGTTTCCGGCAGCGGAAAGTCCACGGTCGGCGAGGCGCTGGCGAATGAACTCGGCTGGCGTTTCATCGAGGGCGATTCCTGGCATCCGCCGGCCAATGTCGCGAAGATGTCCAGGGGTGAGCCGCTGACCGACGAGGATCGCTGGCCCTGGCTCGAAGCCCTCGCCGCCGAGATCGCGAAGGACGACGCGGCCGGGCAGGCCTCCGTCGTCGGCTGTTCGGCGCTGAAACGGGCCTATCGTGACATCCTGCGGTCGGGCGCGCGGGACGTGCGCTTCCTCCACGCGCATGGCTCGAAGGAGGTGCTCGCCGAACGGCTCTCGGACCGGCCGGGGCATTTCTTCCCGGCCGCGCTGCTCGACTCGCAACTCGCGGCGCTCGAGCCGCTCGCCCCGGACGAAGGCGGGATCGTGGTCGACATCGACGCCCCCATAGAGGCCATGGTCACCGAGGCGCGCAGGGGTTTCGGACTCTGACCCGGGGTCTGGCTCCGGCATCCGTCACGGGTTCCGCCACGGCGACCTGACGCGGGAATGGCGCCGAGCCTGCCTCGGCCGCCCGCGACCGGTCCGTATCGCTGTGACCCATGGCCGGGAAAAAAGGCTGGCTTTCGGCGCCCGATGGTCTATCTCCGAGCGGGGAGGCCCGGCGCCGGACCTCACCCGCCCGTTTGTCCTGCGAAAGTCCCATGTCTCAGTCCGAGTCCCAGCCCCAGGTATCAGGCCTGCCGGGCCTTCCCGAATTCGTCGCCCTGACCGCCTGCCTGATGGCGCTGACGGCTTTCTCCGTCGACATCATGCTGCCCGCGCTGCCGCAGATCCGCGCCGATTACGGCCTCGCCGACGTGAACGCGCAGCAGCTCGTGGTCGTCACCTATGTCGCGGGCTTCGCGCTCGGCCAGCTCTTCATGGGCCCGATCTCCGACCGATACGGCCGCCGGCCCATCCTGCTCATCGGACTCGCCGCCTATGCGCTCGCCGCCTTCTGGTGCCTCATCGCCGACAGTTTTTCCACGCTTCTGGCGGCCCGCTTCGTGCAGGGAGTCGCCAATGCCGCGCCCCGGATCGTCGCCGTTGCCATGACGCGCGACAGTTTCCAAGGCCGGCGGATGGCCGAGGTGATGTCCTTCGTGATGATGGTCTTTATCATCGTGCCGGTGATCGCCCCCTCGCTCGGCGGCCTGTTCCTGCTCATGGGCTCGTGGCACCTGATCTTCGCCTTCCTCTGCCTGTTCGCGCTCGCGATCCTGGCCTGGAGTTTCGCCCGGCTCCCCGAGACGCATCCGGCGGAAACGCGCGAGCCGCTGACCATCGCCTGGCTCTGGGGCGCGGTCCGCGAGACGGTGACCAATCGCCAGACGCTCGGCTATACGCTCGCGACCGGCGTGCTCTTCGGCTCGCTCATGGGCTACATCAACTCGGCCCAGCAGGTTTTCGAGGATGTCTACGCCGTGGGCGCGCTCTTCCCGATCCTGTTCGGCGCCTGCGCCATCGCACTCGCCATCGCGGCCTTCGTGAGCGGCCGGTTCGTCATGCGCATCGGCTCGCGCCGGCTCGGCCACGCGGCGATCATCGGCTATGCCACGCTCTCGCTCATGCACTACGGGCTCTTCCTCATGATCGGCACTCCGCCGTTGCCCGTCTTCCTCGTCATCCTCTCCGGCTGCCTGTTCTGCTTCGGCCTCGTCATGCCGAACTACAACGCGCTCGCGATGGAGCCGATGGGCCGGGTCGCCGGCACCGCCTCCTCCTTCGTCGGCGCGGTCACGACCGGCCTCGCCGCCTTCTTCGGCCTCATCATCGGGCAGCAGTTCGACGGCACGGTCGGGCCGCTGCTGGCCGGTTTCGCCATCTTCGGGGTCGGGGGCGTCATCATCACGCTCATCGTCGAGCGGGGGCGTCTGTTCGGAACGGGCCATTCCCGCCCCGCGTAAGGCCCCAACCGCGGGGGGCCGGCGCTCAGTGCGGATGATGATGGTGGTGCATGCCCCCCTCCAGGTGATGCGGCTCCTCGTGCATCCAGGCGACCTGACGCACGACCATGCGATGCACCCGCGGCGGCTCCTCTCCGTCGTGGAGCGCGCGTAGCCGCTCCCCCACCACCGCGTCGGCATGGGTGACGCGCTGGTTGTAGCGTACGTATTCGATCCAGGTCGGTGTCTGATAGGTCTCGATCCAGATGCGCGAGTCGCTGATGTCGCGCATCAGCATCCAGTGCCGCGCGCCGTCGCGGCGGCGGATGCGGCGCCGGTCGATCATCGCGTCGAGAAACTCCGCCTCGTCCTCCGGCCTGATCCGATATTCGATCACGATCGCCATCGGACCGCTGCGCGGCTTGAGGTCGATCGCGATATCGGGCATCCGCCAGCGATTCAGAGGGTTGAGGTTGAGTTCGGTCCGGTCCGGCAGGCGGAAGACGAAGCCGATCAGCGCGCCCACGAGCAGCGCCCCCGCCGTGACGAAGAGCGCGGTCCGGGGATCGGTCGCCTCCGCGACTTCGCCCCAGACCCAGCTTCCGATTGCCATGCCGCCGAAGGTCGCGGTCTGATAGAGCGCGAGCGCCCGGCCGACGACCCAGCGCGGGGTCGAGAGCTGCACGGTCACGTTGAAGGTCGAGAGGCTCAGGACCCAGCTCGCACCGCCGAGCAAGAGCCCCGCGCCAGACAGCCAGGCGCTGGAACTGAGCCCCACGATCACCGTGCAGAGCGCGAAGGCGACGAAGCCGAGACGCACGATCCCCTCGCTCGACAGTTTCGCGCGCAGCGGCGCGGCGAGATAGGCGCCGCCCAGCGCGCCGACGCCGAAGGCCCCGAGCAGGAGACCGTAGGTGAGCGGACCGCCCGAGACCAGATCGCGCGCGACGACCGGGAGCAACGCCTGCACCGAGATCGCGCCGATGCCGAAGACCAGGCCGCGCAGCAGGACCTTGCCGATATTGGGCGACATCGCGACATAGCGCAGCCCCGCGCCCATCGCCATGCCGATGGTCTCGCGCGGGAGCACCCGCTTCTCCGCCTTCGGCTTCCAGCGCACGAGCACGAGGAGCAGCGGGAAGTAGCTCAGCGCATTGACCGCGAAGGCGGCCGCCGCCCCGCCCGCGGCGACGATCGCGCCGCCGATCGCGGGGCCGACGCTGCGGGTGATGTTGAAGCCGACGCTGTTCAGCACCACCGCCGCCGGCAGGTCGGAGCGCGGCACGATATCGCCGACCGAGGCCTGCCAGGACGGATTGTTGAGCGCCGTCCCCGCCCCGATCAGGAAGGTGAAGCCGAGCAGCAGCCAGGGCGAGAGCCCGTCGAGATAGGCGACGGTGGCAAGCCCGATCGAGACGAGGCACATGAAGATCTGCGCGACGATCATCACGTTGCGCCGGTCGAAATTGTCGGCGATCGCGCCGGCGGTCAGCGAGAAGATCATGATCGGCAGCGTGGTCGAGGCCTGCACCAGAGCGACCATATCCGCCTCGCTGGTGAGCGAGGTCATCATCCAGGCCGCGCCGACGGTCTGGATGAGGCCGCCGAGGTTCGAGGCGATGCTCGCCACCCAGATCTCGCGGAACGTTCGGTGGCTGAATGGACCGAGGGCGGCGGGCGGCGCGTCCCGCTCCGGGCTGTCGTCCATCACCTTGATCTCCTCTCCCGCGTCCCGCCGCCCGCATGTTGCCCATCGCGCGAGCCGGAGCAACCACCCTCGCGCGCCGGTGGGTGCCGGGACCACCTCATGCGCGGCGCGGTCCGGAGCGCGGCGGGCGCAAGACGACCGGAAGGCGCCGGGCTATTCCGCCAGCGCGGCGAGGATGCGTGCCCAGGAGCGGATGCCCTTGTGAAAGCTCTCGAGATTGTACTTCTCGTTTGGGCTGTGGATTCCGTCGTCATCGAGGCCGAAGCCCGTCAGGATGACATCCATGCCGAGCTTGTTCTTGAAATCGCCCGCGATCGGGATCGACCCGCCGGCGCCGATGAAAGCGGCGGGTCTGCCCCATTCCTCGGAGAGCGCCCGCTGCGCGGCGGCGAAGGCCCGGTTCGCCGTGTCGAAGGCGACCGCGCGCCCGTTGCCGTGCGGATGGAACTCCACCGTGCAATCCGCCGGAATCCGGGCTCTCACGAAGTCGCGGAAGGCGGCGCGGATCTTGTCCGGGTCCTGGTCGAAGACGAGGCGGAACGACACCTTGGCTCGCGCCTCGGCCGGGATCACGGTCTTGAACCCAGCACCCTGATAGCCGCCGCCCATGCCGTTCACCTCCGCCGTCGGGCGCGCCCAGATCATCTCGAGCGCGGATCGGCCTGCCTCGCCCGCCGGGACCGCGAGGCCAACGCCGCCGAGGAATTCCGCGACATCGAAATCGAGGGCCTCCCACTGCTCGCGGAGCGAGTCGGGGATCTCCGGCACGCCATCGTAGAAGCCGGGGATCGCCACCCGGCCCTGATCGTCGCGGAGATCCGCCAGGACGCGGGCGAGCACATGGTTCGCATTCGCCGCCGCCGAGCCGTACATGCCGGAATGGAGGTCGCGGCTCGCGCCCCGGATCACGATCTCCTCGCCGCAGAGCCCGCGCAGCATCGTCGTGATCGCCGGAGTCGCCGCGTCCCACATGCCGGTGTCGCAGATCAGGCCGAGATCGGCGCGCAACTCCTCGCCGTGTTCGGCGAGGAAGGCCGCGAGGCTCGGGCTTCCCGATTCCTCCTCGCCTTCGAGCATGATCGAAACCGGGATCGGCAGGCCGCCCGTCACCGCGACCCACGCCCGGCAGGCCTCGACGAAGGTCATGAACTGCCCCTTGTCGTCCGAGGACCCCCGCGCACGGATGACCTTGGTGCCATCGCCGAGTGTCTCGATCGCGGGCTCGAACGGCGGCCGGTCCCAGAGGTCGAGCGGATCGACCGGCTGCACGTCGTAATGGCCGTAGAAGAGCACCGAGCGGCCGGAGGCGGCGCGATTATGCGCCACCACGATCGGATGCCCCGCGGTCGGGCAGGCGCGCGCCTCGAACCCCATCGCGGCGAGGTCGGCGGTGACCGTCTCCGCGCAGTGCGCGCAGTCCCCGGCATAGGCGGGGTCGGTCGAGATCGACGGAATGCCGAGCAGGGCGAACAGCCGGTCGAGGGCCGCCGACTGATCGGCATCGATATGGGCGAGGACAGCCTCCAGGTCGGACATTCCGGCACTCCGCGTCTTTGCCCGTCCATATGGGCATGGGCGGGCGGGTCTGGTATCGCCCGGACACCCATTCTTCCTTCGGTGGCCGGCGCGGCCCGAGCCTAGCGCAACGGTGCGCGCCGGCCAGCGGAAAAAGGCGCGGCGGCGAACGTGCTCGGCGAAGTTCGGCGCGCGCCAACGCCCGCGGCGGAATCTTGCCCGAACGTCGCAACCACAGGTGTTGCATAATCGGAGACCGCGCTTGATAGTCGCTCAAACTACACGCAGGGGTTGCGCTCGGAGGATGGCAGCGTGAACGTCGAAGGCGAAGACGGCGCTCGGATACTCGGCCTGTCCCGCAGGCTCGCGGCGTTGCACGCGACCGGGCTCGGGCTTCTGTTTCTCGTCGTGATCTCGGCGACCGCCTGGATCTCCGCGGAGCACAACACCCTCGCCCGCGTCTCCTCGCAGGAACTGGTGTCGAGCGGCATCAAGGCGCTCCGCACCCGCCTGGGCACGCTGGTGAGCGACTATTCGATCTGGGACGAGGCTTTCGAGCGCATCCGCGACAATGACATCGACTGGATCTATCGCAACATCGGCAGCGCGGCGGCGGAGATCGGCACCGTCGATCTGATCAAGATCGTCCCCCCGGGTGGCGGTCCGCCGCTGACCTGGCGGGAGGGATCGCCCCGGGAGGGCGAGACCGGCGTTCTGCCTCCGGAGCTCCTCGACCGCATCCTCCGGGAGTTCCGACCGGAGGATCTCGCACACGAGACGTCGCGCACCCTCCTCGCCGAGATGGACGGCGTGCCCTGGATCTTCTCGGTGGCGCCGGTCCGGCCGGTCGATGGCGTGCCCGAAGGCGTCGCGCCGGAGGATCTGGCGCAGCAGATCCACGGCTACCGGCTGGCGGGGGAACGCCTCGCCCATATCGGCCGCGAGCTTCTCATCGACGATATCCGGCTCGAAACCGGCGCGGCCCCGCCGGCCGACACCGCCTCGCTCACGCTCCGGAACGAAACGGGCGCGGTGATCGCCCATGTGGTCTGGTCGGCACCCCGGCCGGGCGCGAGCATCCTGCGCCGAGTCGGCCCGCCGCTCACCATCGCACTCGGCGTCGTCGCGGTGATCGGCCTCGTCAGCTCCCGCTCGGCGGTCCGCGCGGCGGAGCGGCTCGAGGACGCGCTCGACGCCGCCAAGGCCGCCGACCGCAGCAAGAGCGAGTTCCTCTCGAACGTCAGCCACGAGTTGCGTACGCCGATGAACGGCATCCTCGGCGTCGCCCAGCTCCTGCGGACGACCCCGCTCGACGCGGAGCAGCGGGAGTTGCTGGAGATCCTGTTCAGCTCGGCGAACACGCAGATGGCACTGATCTCGGACCTGCTCGACCTCAGCCGGATCGAGCATGGCAACCGGACGCTCTCGGCGGCCCCCTTCCGGCCCGGCCCGATCCTGCGCGATGTCACCGAGATGATCCGGGTCGCGGCGGCGAAGAAGGAAGTCACCTTCAGCGCCGATTTCGGGCCGCTGGCGGAGCTCGAGCTCATGGGCGACGGCCGCGCCTTCCGCCAGATCCTGACCAACCTGCTCGGCAACGCGGTGAAGTTCACCGACCAGGGCGGCGTCAGCCTGCGGGCGGAGGCGCGGAGCGAGGGAGCCGGGCGGCGGCTCATGGTCAGCGTGGCCGACACCGGCCGCGGCATCCCGGAAGCCGCCCTGCCGCGGATCTTCGAGCGGTTCTATCAGGTGGACAGTTCCGCCACCCGATCGGCCGAGGGCACGGGCCTCGGCCTCGCGATCAGTCAGTCGCTCGCGCGGATGATGGGGGGCCGGATCGAGGTCGAAAGCCGGCTCGGGGAAGGCTCGACCTTCGTCTTCACGGCGCCCTTCGACGTCGCGGGCGGGGCCGCCGGCGATCTCGACGCCGCCTGATGACCGGAGAGGCGGCCGCCGCGGGCAGCGCCGGTCCCTCTCATCCGCTGGCGAAGGTCGGACCGCGGCCTCGCAACGGTCCGGCGGGGGCCCGGCGGTGGGCATCCCGGCCAAGGGCGTGGAGCTCAGGCTCGCTCAGGCGGCGACCCGCTCGGTCCGGAGGCTCTTCAGGAACCGATGATGGCGCCTGCCCCCGCGCATGTAGAACGGGTGAAGCCAGTGCCCCGACTCTAGGCCCGCGCAGGACCAGAAGGTGTAGTCCTCGAACAGCTCCTCGCCCGCCGCGATGTCACGCAGGGCGACGCAGTGGTCCTGCCGGAGCTCGGGCCAGAACCCGAGCCCGACATTGGCGGCGCGGCCCGGCGCGTGGTTCATGAACTGCATTCCGTCCCGATACCAGAGGAACAGGTCGGAGGGTCCGTGCAGATAGCCGCCGTGCAATGCGAAGGCCAGATCCTCGTCGCTCAGCCGGGCCAGCGCGGCGGCGTCGCAGACATGCATGGCATCGTCGAACTGCCATAGCCGGGTTCCGGCCTTGATGGGACGCGCTGCGAATACTCCAGTCCCCTCGATGGGGCTCGAATTGAATTCGACGTCAACCAGCCAACTCAATTCATTCTCCTTTCAGAACAAGGCGTCTTATGCTCCACGATTCATAATATGTATTTCAATCAATACATTTCATGATCGCATTTCTCCGAACGAATCGGCGAATCGTTCAGAAATATCAGGCAGTTATACTACTAATGGTTGATTAACGGGAATCGAGGGCATCAGGCAAGCGAAAATGCACGCTATGGGTGTATTTCGCGCGATATGAGGTCGGTACGTCCATCTCCTCTCACGCGCCGGCACGCCCCGACATCGCGGCGGGCGACCGTGCCTTCGACCATTGGCCAAGAGAACCCGCCCCGGCTGTTGCGATAGCGTCGCTGCCGATGGCGCCCGGCGCGGCGGGGTCGCACACGGGTCGACCCGGTTTGACCCGGCCGCGCGCGATGCTATGGGATGACCACGGACCCGAGGGAGGAACAGGGAATGAAGACGGTTTCCGAGAACGCGGCCTTTGGCGGCACCCAGGGCGTATACACGNTATGGGATGACCACGGACCCGAGGGAGGAACAGGGAATGAAGACGGTTTCCGAGAACGCGGCCTTTGGCGGCACCCAGGGCGTATACACGCACGCCTCGGAGGCCTGCGGCTGCGACATGACCTTCGCCGTCTACATGCCGCCGCAGGCAAAGCAGGGCCCGGTGCCGGTGCTCTGGTATCTCTCGGGCCTCACCTGCACGCACGAGAACGCGATGACCAAGGCCGGCGCGCAGGGCTGGGCGGCGCGCGAGGGGATCGCGCTCGTCTTTCCCGACACCTCCCCGCGCGGCGAGGGCGTGGCCAATGACGAGGCATATGATCTCGGGCAGGGCGCGGGTTTCTACGTCGACGCGACCGAGAAGCCCTGGGCGCCGCATTTCAGGATGTGGTCCTATGTGACCGAGGAATTGCCAAGGCTGCTCTTCCGCGAATTCGAACTGGAGGAAGGGGCGCAGGGCATCACCGGGCATTCGATGGGTGGCCACGGCGCGCTGACGATCGCGCTCACCTATCCGGATCGCTTCCGCTCCGTCTCGGCCTTCGCGCCCATCGCGAACCCGAGCAGTTCGGACTGGGGACGCAAGCAGCTCGGCGCCTACCTCGGGCCCGAGGGCGATGCCTGGTACGCGCATGATTCGAGCCTGCTGCTGCGCGACAAGGGCTGGAAGGGGCACCTTCTGATCGATCAGGGGACGAACGACCAGTTCCTCGAGCTCCTGAAGCCCGAGGCGCTCGCGGCGGCGATCGCCGAACGTCGGCAGGCCGCGACCTTCCGCATGCAGGCCGGCTACGATCACAGCTATTTCTTCGTCGCGAGCTTCATGGAGGATCACGTGACCTTCCACGCCGAGGCGCTCTACGCATGATCTATGTCGACGCCGATGCCTGCCCGGTGCGCGACGAGGTTCTGCGCGTCGCCGAGCGGCACGGTGTCGAGGTCGTCTACGTCGCCAATGGCGGGATCAGGCCGAGCCGGCACCCGCTCGCCCGGGTCGTGGTCGTCGATCAGGGCGCGGACGCGGCGGACAAGTGGATCGCCGACCGGATCGGTCCCGACGACATCTGCGTCACCGTCGACGTGCCGCTCGCCGCGCGCGTGGTCGAGGCGGGCGCCCTGGCGCTCGCGCATGACGGGACGCTCTTCACCGCGCGCAACATCGGCGAAAAGCTCGCGACGCGCGATCTGATGGCCGATCTCCGCGCCGCGGACCCGTTCCGTCAGGGTGGCGGCAAGGGCTTCCGCCCGGCGGACCGCTCCCGCTTCCTCGAAGCGCTCGAACGCGAACTGCGCTCCCTTGCCCGGCCGAGTTCTCACCCAAGTCCTCCGGCCGGTCACGGAACGGCATGAAGGCCGCGCGAACTAGGGGAGGCAGAGCCAGATGGCCGATGAAGCAACGGCGAAGGCCATGAGCCGGCTCCAGAGGAGCGCGCCGCCCGGTGACCGGAGGAGCTTCTGCGCGGCCCCCGCGAGCAGAATGACGATCAGGAAGACCCCGAACAGGGCGATGGTCGTCGCCAGGACCAGCAGGCCGGTGTCCACCAGGCGAACCGCGGCGGGGTCGATGACCCGGGGCAGCAGTGCGAGATAGACCGCGGCGGTCTGCGGATTGCCAAGGCAGATGACAAACCCGGCGAGGACCGAAGCGGCATGTCCGCGCACGGGCGCCGGGGCGCCGCCGACCGCCTCCGAGCAGAGCCACATCCGCCACGCCACCCAGAGCAGATAGCCGCCCCCGAGATATTTCGCGACAGACAGCAGCCCCGGATGGGCCTGAAGCCAGATCCCGAAGCCGACGCTGACCGCGATGACAACCACGACATCGGCCGCGCAGATCCCGAGGGCGAGCGCGCAGGCGCCCCGCCGATCTTCCTGAGCCGATCGCGCGGCGATCAAAGCAACGAGTGGTCCCGGAGTCAGTGTCAGCGCCGCCAATGTCGTCATGTAGGTCAGAACCGCGGACGCTTCCATGACATTTACCACTACTCGATTTCTTCAATTCGCGATTCTGGCTCCGCGGGCGAGCGCTCTACCAGATCCGCTGGGAGATTTTGGCGTCCCGTGTTAGTCATCTGGCCTCGAATGTTCGTCGTTACCGGAACCGGCCTTCGGATCTCCACAGCGGGCCTTTTCGGCTCCCGGGCGATTCGACGGGAAAGGACTCGCCTGTGACCACCGCCTCGCCGCCGATCAGACCGCGCCAGGTCGCGGTCCTGCTCTACCCCCGGGTCGCCTCGGTCGACGTCTGCGGTCCGCTGGAGTCATTCGGGATCGCGAATTTTCTGACCGGCCAGCGCCTCTACCACCTGATGACGGTCTCCATCGACGGGGCGCCGGTTCCCGTGGCCGGCGGCTTCCTCGAAATCAAGCCGAGCCGCGGATGCGCGGATCTCCCGGACAGGATCGACCTGCTGCTGATCGCCGGCGGTCCCGGCTGTTTCGCGGCCTCGGAGGACAGCGCGCTCCTCGCCTGGATCCGGCGGCTGGAACCGCGCTGCGACCGCCTCGGGTCTGTCTGCACCGGTTCCACCGTGCTGCTCGCCTCCGGCGTGATGAAGGGGCACCGTGTCGCCACCCATTGGCTCGAAGCGAGGCGGCTCGAAACCGACCGGACGATGGCGGAGCAGGTCGAGCCGAACGCGATCTTCGTCAATTCCGGGAAGTTCTGGACATCCGCCGGGATGCTCGCGGGCATCGATCTCTCGCTCGCGCTGATCGAGGCCGATTTCGGACGTCAGCTCGCCCTCGATGTCGCGCGCTTCATGGTGCTCGTGTTGCGGCGGCAGAGCGGGCAGTCGCAGTTCAGCGCGCAACTGATGGCGGAAGCGACCGAGGACCCGCGCATCCGGCGCGTGCAGCTTCACATCTGGGAGCATCCGGGTGGAGACCATTCGATGCGCCGGCTGGCCGACCTCGCGGCCATGAGCGAACGCAGCCTGATCCGGCGCTTCAAGCAGGTGACGAATGGAACGATCTCGCGCTACATCGAGGACGTGCGGCTGAACTTCGCACGCCGGCTGCTCGAAACCTCCGAACTCACGATCCAGACGGTCGCGTCGAAGAGCGGCTTCGGCTCCGCGGCGACCTTGCGCCGTGCCTTCGAACGCAGGCTCGCGGTCTCGCCGAGCGTCTATCGGGCCAGTTTCGGGCCGGACCACGCCAGGACCGTCGGGGATGCCGTACAGGACACGATCCGGATGGATCTCGAAAGCCTCGTCATGGGCAAATCGGCCTGGTGAAACCTCGCGTCGCCGCGTGGCTCAATGCCACATCGGACCGAACCGCCGTTCGGTATCGAGCCGGTAGAGTTCGCGCCGCCAGCGTTCGATGTCGCGCCGCAACCGGCGGATCTCGGAGCGGTCGGCTTTCGACGTGTCGCCGTCGCGCAACTCGTCGATCCGCCAGTTCGCCGCGCGGATCTGGTCCTCGACCTGGTCGATGTCGCGGTTGATCTCGTATTCGCGCAGGCCCGCGTAGTTCGCCCGGGCCAATTCGCGCTGGTCGAAGCCGTGGCAGACCGGGTTCAACCGGTCGCCCCTTCGTCCGGCCGCGTAGGCCCGCCGGGGTGTGCAATAGGCCCCGAGACCCGCGTCCCGCCCCGCGCGCCAGGCCGCGAAATCGGGGGTGATGCCGACCTCCGCGCAGGCCTTGGCATGGGCGGACACGTAGTCCTCCGAGCGTCCGTCGGCCCCATCCGAATAGCCGATGCCGCGCCAGTCGCCGGCGCGGCAGGCTTCCTCCGACAGGCTCGCGCAACCGGCGAGGAGGCCCCCGAGGAGGCCGAGCACCACGTAGCCCGAGGAGCGCCGGCGCATGACCGCTACGCCCGCGCCGCGAGGCCGGCGAAATGCCGGTCCCCGTCGATGCTGAGCGCCCCGACCGCCGCGCCGATCGGCATCCAGACCGCCTTGTGCTGCCCGTCGCGCGGCGGCCCGCGGCGCGGCCCGGGCCGGCAGAGGTAGATGTGACAGACCTTCCGTGCCCAGAGATCGTATTCCGGCATGTAGGTGTAGCGCTGGTAGACGCCGAGCCGCCGGATCGGGCGGACCGTCCAGCCGGTCTCCTCGAGGCATTCGCGATGCATCGCACGCAGCGCCCCCTCGCCCGGATCGAGCCCGCCCCCCGGAAGCTGCAGTTCCGATGGATCACCCGCCTGCTTGGTCAGGAGCAGATCATCCCCGCGCCGGATCACGGCATAGACGCCGGGCCGGTCGGTATAGGTCCGGCGGGGGTCGAGGGAGGAGCCGAATCTTCGCATGGGCCGCATCATAGCGCGCGGCACGGCGGGAGGAAGCGGCGAGAGGCCGCGAGCGTGTTCCGCCAAGCGTTTGAACTCGCGAAGGAGAGCGCCTATGTGCTGGGCAACAGCCATCGGGACAAGACCATGACACTCGCCGGCCGCATCGCCTGGGACGATACCATCCTGCCCTTTCAACTCGACCGCGCCGATGTGCGGGGCCGGGTGGCACGGCTCGACTCCGTGCTCGACACCATCCTCTCGCAGCATTCCTACCCCGCCCCCGTCGCCGCGCTCGTCGCCGAGGCGACGCTGATCACCGCGCTGATCGGCCAGACGATCCGACCGGGCTGGCGGCTCAGCCTGCAGCTTCGCGGCGACGGACCGATCCGGCTCGTCGCGACCGACTACTTCGGCCCGCCCAGCGAGGGTGAGCCGGCGCGGATGCGCGCCTATGCCGGTTTCGACGCCGAGGCGCTCGCGGCCGAAGCGGGCGCGGCGAGCCCCTACGCGCTGCTCGGCTCTGGTCTTTTCGGGATGCTGATCGATCAGGGACCGGGCACGCAGCCCTATCAGGGCATCACCCCGCTCGCGGGCCGCTCGCTCGCCGACTGCGCCGAGACCTATTTCGCCCAGTCCGAGCAGATTCCGACCCGTTTCGCGCTCGCGATGGGAGAGGCGACGGTGCCGGGCGAGCCTTCGCGCTGGCGGGCAGGTGGCGTGATGCTGCAGCACATGCCCGCCGCCTCGCCGCATGCGAAACAGGAGGCGACCGGCTTCGACGGGCTTCTGGCGCCCGAGGACATGCTGGACGGCGCGGAAGCGGAGAACTGGAACCGCGCGGTGACGCTTCTGGGCACCGTGGAGGAGACCGAGCTCATCGGCCCGCATGTCGGCCCGGACCAGCTGCTGCTCCGCCTGTTCCACGAGGAATCGCCCCGGGTCTACAACTCGCAGCCCGTGCGGTTCGGCTGCACCTGCGGTCCGGAGAAGGTCGTGCAGTCGCTCTCGATCTACACGCCCGAGGAACTCGGGACGATGACGACGCCGGAGGGCAAGATCACCGCCGACTGCCAGTTCTGCGGCGCGCATTACGAGTTCGTGCCCGACGAACTCGGCATCCGGACCGAGGACCCGCAGGCCTGATGCTCAGCGCCCGCGCCGCGCCGCGCCAAGGCCAGGGTCCTGACCAGCGTCATGGCCCGTTTCTTGGCCAGGGTCGCGGCCCGGGTTTCGACCACGACCGAGCCCCGGACTCAGGATCGTGCCATCCTTCGACATCAGGATGGCGATCGGCCGGGTCGCAGGGAACTGGGCGAAGATGATGACGAACATCGCGGTGATCGGCACCGACAGAAGCGCCCCCGCGATGCCCCAGAGGCCGCCCCAGGCCACGACGCTGATCAGGATGACGAGCGGGCTCAGGTTCATCGAATTGCCCATGACGAAGGGTTCTACGAAATTTCCGATCGTGAACTGGATCGCCGTCATCGCCAGCACGAAACCCGCCACGGGCCAGAACGCGCCGAGTTCCGCGATCGCGAGGAAGGACGGCAGCAGCACCCCGAGAAAGCTCCCGATATAGGGGATGTAGTTCAGCAACCCGATCAGGATCGCCCAGAAGGCGGCGAAGGGGATGCCGTAGGACCAGAGGACCGCGTAGCTCACGAGGCCGAGCACGACATTGATCAGCGTCTTCATCCCGAGATAGGCGCCGATCGAACTGTTGATCTCGCGCAGCACCTGCTGGATGCGCGCGACCCGTTCCGGCTCGCTCGACATGAGCGCGATCTTGCGCCGGAAGCTCTCCCGTTCCGACAGGATGAAGCCGGCGTAGATCACCACGGCGATCAGGGTCGCCGCGATCCAGGAGGCGGTGGCGACCGTGACGCCGACCGCCGCGCGGATGTCGATCCGGCCGAGCACGTCGCGCTGGATCGCCTCCCAGTCGGGCTCGGCCTCGAAACCGAAGGTCTCGGCGAGCGCCTGGAAGAGCGTGAGCACCCGCTCCTGGTAGCGCGGCAGGGTCTCGGCGATCTCGTTGACATTGGTCACGATCAGGAAGCCGATCCCGGCGAGGGTCAGGCCGATGACGAGCACCGCGAGCGCGTAGCGCAGGCCGACCGGCGCCCGCGCGCGCAACCCGGGCAGCCGGCCGAGCAGTTCCGCGAGGCCGACCACGACATAGGCGACGATGAGGCCCGCGACCACGGGCAGGATCACCGTGCGCCCGATCGACAGGACCCAGCCGATCATGAGGGCGAAGGCCAATCCGTAGACCAGGCGGGGGAACCAGTCCTTCACCGGCGGCTCCATTTCGCTGTTGCGAAGTCGGAGCTATCACGACGCGCGCGGTTGTGGAACGAGGATCTCACCGCCGCGCCCATCGGTCACGCGGTCATGTCTCCTCGGACGGCCGCGCGCGCGACGCCTTGAGCGCGCCGCGATGCGTCTTGGTATCGAGCCGCCGCCGGACGGACCCGAGCGTCGGACGGGTCGGACGGCGGGGTTTCGGGCGCTCCAGCGCGGCGAGGATCAGGGCGCGCAGCTTCTCGCGCGCCTCCTCGCGGTTCAGCGCCTGCGAGCGGTGGGTCTCGGCGGTCACGATCAGCGCCCCCTCCCCCGTCCAGCGCCGCCCGGCGAGACGGCGCAGCCGCGCCTTGACCTCCGGGGTGAGATGCGGGGAGCGCGCCGCCTCGAACCGGAGCTCGACCGCCGTCGAGACCTTGTTCACGTTCTGCCCACCCGGTCCCGAGGCGCGGGTGAAGCTCTCGGCGAGCTCCCAGTCGGCGATCGCGATCCGGTCGTTGATCCTCAGCATCCTCGTGTTTCCGTGTTCCGTGCCCGTTTCTTCCCCGCGCCGCGTTCCGCGCATCCTGTTTCATGCGCCCTGTTCGGTGCTCCGCTTCCGGTACGCGCGCTCGGTTCCCGTGTTCGGTTCCCCGCGTTCGGTACCTCGCCCCGCGCGTCCGGGGGCCGAGCCTCCATCCCGCCTCGACATTCGCCCCGCGGCAAAGCGAAGGGGCCGCGGCGAACCGCGACCCCCGATTTGTGCAGAACTTGGAGGCTGGCCGATCGGGCCTAACCCTCGCTGGCTCTCTTCCCGAGAGGACTGCCTCTCAGGCGATCACCTCGCGCGTTAAACCGGCCACAAGCTCCAAGGCCCTATCAGACATTGGATCACCTCCTTTCGCTGGTTTCGGTTGACTCTGATGGTGCCACCGTTCGCGCGAAAGGCAAGTGCTAAATTCACCTCGCGGTATTTGCCTCGCCGGGCTCGCTTCGCGGAGCTCACCTCGCCGCGCCGGGCTGCCAGTTCCAGAGCGCGATCCGGAAGGGTGCGAGCGCGAAGATCGCGATCGCGAACTTGACCGAGAAATCGGCGATCGCGAGGCTGACCCAGAGCGGCATCACCGGGCCATGACCCAGCAACGGCACAGGCTCGTTCGCCCAGGAGACATCGACCGAGGGCGCGATGAAGGCGAGGCTCGCCGCGAAGGCCAGCGAGAAGAAGATGACGGTATCCGCCACGCTGCCGAGCGTGCTCGAAACGAGCGGCGCGCGCCACCAGCTTCCGGCGCGGAGCCGGTTGAAGACCGTCACGTCCAGAAGCTGGCCGATCAGGAAGGCGCTGAGCGAGGCCACCGCGACGCGCAGGCTGACGAGCGGGCCGAACTGCCCCTCGATCTGCGTGCCGATCAGGCTGCAGACGAGGCCGGTGAGAAAACCCGCGTAGACCACGCGCCGGGCCGCGGCCGGGCCGTGCAGCCGGTTCATCAGATCCGTGACCAGGAAGGCGAAGGGATAGGTGAAGGCGCCCCAGGTCAGCCACTGGCCGAAGAGGAACTGCACCAGGATGTTCGAGGCAAGCACGACGATCGCCATCGCGATCACGCCGAGCAGGAAGCTGTTCTTCATAACGGGTCCGTTTTTTAGGGAAGGTCGCGGAGACTTCCGGCCCGCGCGCTGATCCGGCGGGACCGCGCGGCCTTAGACCAATCCCGCTCCCGCCGCAAGTCGAACCTTGGCCCGGCATCCGCCCCTCGCGATCTTCCGGGGGTTCCGGCGCTGTAACCGGCACGCCCCGTCCTCCCGGCGCCCGCGTCTCGCGGGCGGGAACGAGAATGCCCGCCGGCGCGGCCAGCGGGCATTCGTTCAACGTCGGACCGGGCCGTGGAGCCTCAGCCGAAAACCTGCGTCCGGTAGGAGGCCGCGGGCCGCGAACGCCAGAGTTCCTCGGGCTGCCGCGCCGCCACGCTTTCCGGCAATTCGATCTCGTCGAAGCCGACGCGGCGGGCGGCGCGCGCCTGGTCCACCACGATCGGGCCGAAGGCGCGGAGCGTGCCAGTATAGCCCATCGCCCTGAGGCGGCGGGCGATCGAGAAGCCGCGGCCGTCGGCCATGCCGGGGAAGGCCACGCGAATGATCGCGATCCGCCCGAAGAACGGCGCCAGCGCCGCGGGGTCGCGGTCGTTCGGCATGTCCACGGCGAGCCCCTGCCCCGGCGTCTCCGGATCGGCGGCCAGCGCGTCATAGGCGACGAACTCCGCCCCCGCCCAGGGGTCGGGCGAGAAGCCCGTGTCGGTCACAAGAACGGTCATGGTGTCTCTTCTGTCAGGAGGCGCGCTGGATGCGGCCATCCGAGCCGAAATGGATGCCGCATTCGACCTTTTCGGTGCCCCGCCAGCGGCCCGCGCGCGGGTCCTCGCCCGGCGCGACCTTGGTCGTGCAGGGAGCGCAGCCGATCGACGGATAGCCCTGCGCCACCAGCGGATGCCGCGGCAGTTCGTTCACATCCATGTAGGTGCGCAGGTCGGACGCCGACCAGCCGGCGAGCGGATTGACCTTGAGACGCGCGCCATCGACCTCGAACACTTCGAGCTTGGCGCGGGTCGCGGCCTGATAGCGCTTCCGGCCAGAGACCAGCGCCGCGTAGGGTTCCAACGCCCGTTCGAGCGGCAGGACCTTGCGGATGTCACAGCAGCTGTCCGTGTCACGCTGGTGCAGCGTGCCATTCGGATCGACCCGCGCGAGATCCAGCGGATTGGGCCGGATGTGCTGGACATTGCGCAGTCCGAGATGCGCCGACAGCGTCTTCTGATAGTCCAGCGTCTCCTGGAACAGCATCAGCGTGTCGACGAGCAGGACCGGCATGTCGCGGTCGACCTGAGCCGCCATGTGCAGGAGCACGGCCGCCTCCGCCCCGAAGGAGGAGACGAGCGCCACCTGCCCCGGAAACTCGTCCAGGACGACCTGAAGCACCTCGGGGCCCCAGGCGCCCTCATAGGTGGTGCGCAGCCGTTCGACCTGGTCGGCCGGCCGGATCACGCGCAGCGTTTCGCGTTCATGCAGCATCGGAACGCTCCTCTCGCGGATAGAGCGCCGCCCGGAACGGCTCCGGACCGAGGCGCCTGTAGGCGGCCAGGAAGTCCTCCCCCGGCTCCAGCCTGTTGTCGAGATAGGCTTCGATCAGCCGCTCCACCGCCGGGACGATCTCCTCGTAGGAGAAGCCCGGACCCGCGCGCTCGCCGACCGCCGCCGTTTCCGTGCCATCGCCGCCGAGCGTCACCTGATAGCTTTCGACGCCGGCCTTATCGAGACCGAGGATGCCGATATGGCCGACATGGTGATGGCCGCAGGCGTTGATGCAGCCCGAGATCTTGATCTTCAGCGGCCCGATGTCGCGCTGCCGGTCGATGTCGGCGAAGGTCTCGGCGATCTCCTGCGCGATCGGGATCGAGCGGGCGGTCGCGAGCGCGCAATAGTCCATGCCCGGGCAGGCGATGATGTCCGAGATCAGCCCGACATTCGCCGTGGCGAGCCCGGCCTCCCTCAGCCGCGCATAGATCGCGGGCAGATGGCGACGCGGCACATGCGGCAGGATCACGTTCTGCTCGTGGCTGATCCGGATGTCGTCGTGGGCGTATTCCTCGGCGAGATCGGCGATCAGGCGCATCTGCTCCGCCGTCGCATCGCCCGGCGTGCCGCCGATCGGCTTCAGCGAGATCGTGGCGATACCGTAATGCGGCAGCTTGTGGGCGCTGACATTGGTGTCGATCCAGGCGCGCAGCCCGGCCGAGAGGATCGGCGCCGGCGCGTCGAGCGCGGGTTCGAAGGCGGGCGGGGCGAAAGCCGCCTCGATCTCGCGCACGAGCTCGGCGGAGACCGTCGGCATGAACCGCTTGTTCTCGATGAACTGGGCCTCGACCCGCTCACGGATCACCTCGATCGTCGTCTCGTGGACGAGGATCTTGATGCGCGCCTTGAACTTGTTGTCGCGGCGTCCGAACAGGTTGTAGACCTGCAGGATCGCTTCGAGATAGGGGAGCAGATCCTCCTTCGGCAGGAAGTCGCGGACCACCTTGGCGATCATCGGGGTGCGGCCGAGACCGCCGCCGACGCAGACCTCGTAGCCGGGCTCGCCCGCCTCGTTCCGGACCATGCGCAGGCCGATGTCATGCGACTTCGTCACCGCGCGGTCGTTCGGCGAACCGGTGATGCCGATCTTGAACTTGCGCGGCAGCCAGTTGAATTCCGGATGGTCGGTCGACCACTGCCGGATCAGCTCCGCCGTCGGGCGCGGGTCCTCGATCTCATCCGCCGCGGCGCCGGCGAAATGGTCCGCTGTCACGTTGCGAATGCAGTTGCCGCTGGTCTGGATCGCGTGCATGCCCACATCGGCGAGCGCGAGCAGGATGTCCGGCACCTCGCGCAGCTTCGGCCAGTTGTACTGGATGTTCTGCCGCGTGGTGAAATGGCCGTAGCCCTTGTCCCATTTCTCGGCGACATCGGCCAGCCGGCGCATCTTGCGGCTGTTGAGCGTCCCATAGGGGATCGCGACCCGCAGCATATAGGCATGGAGCTGCAGATAGAGCCCGTTGCGGAGCCTGAGCGGCAGGAACTCCTCCTCGGAGAGGCTGCCGGTCAGCCGGCGTTCCACCTGCTCGCGGAATTCCTCCACGCGGGCGTTCACGAATTCACGGTCGAAATCGGTATAATCGTACATCGCTTACGCCTGGCGCTGGTGCTGGGGATAGTTCGAGGGGCCGCGGGTGCGGAAATCCTCACGGAAATGGGCGGGGGCCGCGTGGCCGTCGCCGTCGATCTGGACATCGGTCAGATAGACCCCGACCACCTGGTTCGGAAAGGCCCCGGCCCGGGCGATCAGGTCGTCCGCCGCCTCCTTGTCGCGGGCGATGGCCGCCTCGGCGATATGCCGCGACCAGCCGCCCTCGGCGGTGAAATAGACGACATCGCCTTCGAGCAGGTCGTTGCCCGTCGCCATCTGCGGTTTGAATGCCCGGGGCGCCATCAGAGTGCTTCCTTGAATTCGTTGAGTTCGGCGGCGGCGAGGGCCGCGCGGGGTTCGAGGCCGAGGAGGATCATCACGGGACCGGTCGGACAGGCCTCCGCCAGCGCCTCGGGCAGGTCGATGAGCGTCGTCGCGATCACCCGCTGGTCGGGTCTGCTCGCATTCTCGACGCAGGTGACGGGCGTCGCCGTGGCCGCGCCGTGCATGAGGAGCCGGCCGCGGATGAAGGCCGCGGCCTTCACGCCCATGTAGATCGCCGCCGTCGCCCCCGGCTTCGCGAGGTCGCGCCAGTCGTGATCGGCGAATCCGTTCATGTCATGCGCGGTCAGGAACCGCAGGCTGGCATTGCGGCCGCGCCGCGTCAGCGACTGGCCGATCGTCGCCGCCGCCGCGCTCGCCGAGGTGATGCCCGGAACGATCGCGTAGCCGATGCCCGCCGCCTCCAGCGCCTCGATCTCCTCGTCGAGCCGGCCGAACAGCACCGCGTCGCCGCCCTTGAGCCGCGCGACGGTCGCGCCGGCGCCGGCCTCGCGGACGAGGAGAGCGTTGATGTCTTCCTGCTTCCAGGACGGGCCATAGGCGATCTTGCCGACCTCGATCACCCGCGCCTCGCGCCGGGCGAGCTCGAGGATCTCCGCCGGCACCAGCCGGTCATGGATCACCACATCGGCCTCGTGCAGAAGGCGACGCGCCTTCATCGTCAGGAGTTCCGGGTCGCCCGGCCCCGCTCCGATGAGATGCACGAAACCCTTCGTCGCGGCCACGCCCTCGGTCAGCATCGTTTCCAGTGTCTCGGAGACCGCTTCGGACCCGGCTGCGACGGCGCGCGGCCCCCGCTCGAAGTAGAAGCGCGTCCAGAAGGCGCGGCGGGCCCGCGAATCGAGCGCCTCGACCCTGGCGCGGAAGGACTGGCCGATCCGGGCGAGCAGGCCGAGCGAGCTCGGCAGCAGTTCCTCGACCTCGGCCTTGATCTTGCGCGCCAGGACCGGAGCCGCGCCCTCGGTCCCGATCGCGACGGTCACCGGGTCGCGATCGACGATCGCGGGGGTGATGAAATCGGAGGTCAGGTCATCGACGATGTTGACGAGCACGCCCGCCTCGCGGCCGAGCTTCGCTACCCGGGCATCCTCCACGGGATCGGCGTTCGCGGCGTAGACCAGGCGCGCATCACCGCCGACCTCGGCGAGCGGCGCCTCGGTGAGCGCGATCCGGCCCTCGGCGGCCCAGCGGACCACCTCCTCGGCGGGCTCCGCGCCATGGACCGCGATCCGGGCCTCGGTCCGCATCAGCAGGCGCAGTTTCGCAACCGCGGTTTCACCCGCGCCGGAAACCACGACCGACTTGCCGCGCGTATCGAGGAAAACCGGAAAGTGCCGCATGGATTCCACCTCACTGCTCTGACCCCCAAGATAGAACTTTTTCCCCCATTTTCTCAATGTCCGGCTTCAAATAAGGAAGAATGTCCTGCATTATCCGGTGAGCTTGGAAAATCTCCGCGAGCTGAGGGGCAGAGGCGAATGGCGGCCGCTTTCGACGATCTCGACCGGAATATCCTTTCGCTCCTGCAACGCGACGCGAGCCTCTCTCTCGATGAGATCGCCCGGAAGGTGGGTGCTTCCAAGACCCCGGTCTGGAACAGGATCCGCAAGCTCAGGGCCTCCGGCGTGATCCGCGCCGAGGTGGCGCTTCTCGATCCGGAGAAGGTCGGACTGGAGAGTTGCTTTTTCGTGTTGATCCGGACCGCGCAGCACGACGCCGACTGGCTGGAGCGTTTCCTGCGCGCGGTCAAGGCCCGACCCGAGGTGGTGGAAGCGCACCGCCTCGCCGGCGACATCGACTACATTCTGAAGGTACAGGTGCCAAATGCCCGCGCCTACGACGATTTCTACCGCTCGCTGATCCGCGATGTCAGCATCTTCAACGTCACCTCGTCGCTGTCGATGGAGGTGATCAAGAGCACGACCGAACTGCCACTCCCGGAGTAGTCCCGATGCGGGCTCGCGGGGATCGGCCGCCCGCGATCGGGCGTTATTGAAAAGGCGCGCGCGGGGCTGTATCTCCGTGGCCTCGCCGAGCGCGGCAACGGCCAGAACACAGCGGCCAGAACGGCCAGAACGGGGAAGCCATGACCATCACGAGGATCACGCCCGAATACAGCGTCTCGACCCAGATCACGGTCGAGGATGTCGCCGAGATCGAGGCGCTGGGATATCGCTCGATCATGTGCAACCGCCCCGACGGCGAGAGCCCGGATCAGACGCCCGTCGCCGAGATCCGCGCCGAGGCCGAGGCGCGCGGCCTCGCCTTCGCCTTCGTCCCGGTCATCTCGGGGGGCGTCGCGCCGCAGAACGTGACCGCCTTCGAGGAAGCACTGGGCGAACTGCCCGAACCGGTCCTCGCCTATTGCCGCTCCGGCACCCGCTGTCGCACGCTCTGGGCGATGCTGAAGGGCTGAGACCAAAGATCGCACCCCGGGTCCCTGTCCTCGGTCGGCCCGCGCCCTAGTTGGTCGTGGAGAAACCAGCGGAACAGGCCAGCGGAAGGGTCGGATCGGTCATGGGAGGACATCACGCGCCGCGTCTGTGCGAAGCCACCGTGCGCGCCGTCTGGCATCGGATGGTGGCGGAGGATCTGCCCGCTGCCGCGCCCCGGTTCGGCTGGCCCCGCTGGACGCCGGCGGAATACGAGCGGGTGCTGCTCGACCAGATCGCCGAGGCCCCGCGGGACGGGGAGCCGGGCCGGCGGACCTGCGTGTTCGATCTCGTGCTCGCCATCGAACTCGCCGACCGCGCGCTGCGCGGCCAGGTCTGCATGCTGACCCTCGCCCGGCGATCTCGCGAGATGCGGGCGCGGAGGATGCGAGCCAGGACGCGGGCCGGGATCGCATCCCGAGTGGCCGGCGCCCCGAGCTCCCTCGTCTGAGGCGCGGACCGCTTCCCGCGGGTCTCACGGACAGGGGAGAGGCGCGTATCAGGGGATCAGGCGCGGGGCGCGGCCGGAGCCCCGCCGAGCCGAACGGTTTCCACCGGGCCGAAACTCTGGCTCAGCGCGGCGAACAGGTCCGGGTCCGCGGTCGCGCGACGGTTTCGCGCGGCCCGGAGCGGTTCGAGATCGACCTCGGCATAAACCCAGCCCTCGGCGTTCATCTTGCCGGCCGCGACGACCCCGTCCTCCGGCAGCTTCTCCTCGGGCGGCGTGAGCACCGCGGCCGCGCCGACATGCCGCCGCGCCCCCGCGAGCCAGTCCGTGTCGCCGACGCGCACCGCGAGCACCGCCACGCTCTGCGTCTCGACCGCGCGGGCCGCCGCGGCGATCCGCGCCCGCCAGTAGCCGAGCGGCGATGACGCGCCGGCGGGTACCAGCAGGATCTCCGCCCCCACCGCCGCCATGTCCCGCGCCAGCGCCGGGATCGAGGCGTCCCGGCCGGCCAGAATGCCGATCCTGCCGAGCACGGTGTCAAAGACCCGCCCACCCTCTCCCGGAACCATGCCGAGATCCTGTTCGGCGGGAGTCAGCGACTGCGTGTCCTGAAAGCCGGACCCGCCATCGGGCGCGAAAAGGCGCGTCCGGTTCACCAGCGCCTTGCCCTGATGCATCGGCGCCGACCCCGCGGCGATATGAACGGCGAACTCGCGGGCGAGGCTCGCGTGCAACTCGTCCACATCCTTCGCCCTCGCCGCCACCGCCTCCGCCGCCTTGCCCGCATCCCTGGCATTGGCCTCCTGCGCGAGACTGGCGAGCTCCATGGCGCCGTATTCGGGGAAGACCAGCAGATCGGCGCCATTCTCGGCTGCGGCCCGAACCCAGACCCGCAGCTTGCCGACGTATTCGTTCCAGCGATTGTGCCAATCGATCGGATAGGCGGCCGCGGCGATCTTCATCCGGATACCTTCCCCATGTCCCGGCCCGGTGTCGGACCCATGCTCGGAAGCGGACAATAGCGCGTTCCCGCCCCCCGCAAACCCCCCGGGCCGCGCCGGCGCCGCCGGGACGAGGCCGAGCGGCCCGCGAAACCCGCGCGAATTTTTCCCGGCGCCGCGCTTGATCTTTCCCGCCGGGACGCCTATTACGGCGCCGGTCGATTGGGGAATAGGTTAACGGTAGACCAGCGGACTCTGACTCCGTTAGTCCTGGTTCGAATCCAGGTTCCCCAGCCAAATTTCGCGTTTCGACGATTTCGGTGTTTCAGCCGCCTCGATGCGCGCGGCGACGGTTGCCGTTTCAGCAAGCAGATCAAACGGTTGACGGAAAGTGGCGACGACTTCACCATACTCCCAAGTGCAGTTCGATAGCACGAAGTTCAGCAGGCGGCGTTTTTCGCGCGGTTGCTGGCTTGCGAACAGCCGTTGGGCGTTGCGGGCGAGGTCTAGAAGCGTAACGCCCTCGTCTAGGTAGGATTTATCGGCGTTCTGGTGCCGTTCGATCTCGCGCTGGCAGCGTGCTTGCTCCTCACGCCATTGGTTCGACATTCGATCGTAGAAGACTCTATCCACCACCCCATCGAGCTTATCGACATACATCGCGTGAATGCGATCGTTCAGCCGATTGTATTCTGCTTGATGCCGCTTGATTGCCTCCTCGTGCTCTCGGCGCTCGTCGGCGTGACTGGCATGCAGCGCGTCGTGCACCCATTCCAGAACCTCGTCGTCGAAGCGCAGCCGCCCGAGCATTTCGGTGAACTGCGCTTCGAGCGCTTCCTCGCGCACATATTTGCGGCGGCACGAAGCCGGATTACCCTGGCACTTATCGGCGTAGCCGGTGCAGTGATAATAGACGTAGCGCTGCTTCTTGATCTCGCCGACGACGGCGCAGCCGCAGGCGTGGCAGGCAATTAGGCCCGAGAAGGCGAAGTCGTGTTTGCCGCGCTTGGCCTTACTGGCGAAGCGCCCGTCGAGCACGCCCTGCACACGCTCCCACAGCTCGACCGGCACCAGCGCCTCGTGCTTGCCCTGAATGAGTTTGCCATTCCATTCGAACCAGCCCGTATAGAGCCGGTTGCGGAGGATCGTGTGCACCGTGCTCACCGGCACCTTGGCGCCACTCTTGGGATAGGTGAGGCCCGCCGCATGCGCCTTCCGCGCAGCTTCCTTCAGCGAGATGTCGCCCCGCGCATACCAATCGAAAAGCTTGGCGACGATCGGCGCCAGCGTCGGTTCGACGGCGATGATCTTCTTGCCGTCCGGGCCGGTGACGTTGCGGTAGCCGAGCGGCGTCTTGGTTGGCCAGATGCCTTGCTCAGCCTTCTCCTGCATGCCCTTGCGGGCTTCCTCGGACAGGTTGTCGATGTAGTTCTTCGCCATCAGCACCTTGATGCCGTGCATGAATTTTTCCGAGGAACGCGACTCGCGCGAAAGTACTACGCCTTCCTTCGGGAAGTGCATTTCCACGTCGAGTTCATCGACCGTCACCCAATCCTTGAGGTTGCGATAGAGTCGGTCGGTCTTCTCGACAAGCACGACGCGGACGGACGGATGCGCCTTGAGATAGGCGACCATCTCGCCGAAGGCGACGCGACCGGTCTGCTTGGCAGTCTCCACATCCACATATTCCTGCGCCACGGCGAAGTCGTTCGCCGCCGCGTATTCCTTGAGCAACTTCAGCTGGGCCGGGATCGAGAAGCCTTCCTTTTCCTGTTCCTTCGAGGAGACGCGGGCATAGATCACCGCCTGCTTGCGGGCAGGATCGGCGGCGGGCGCGGACTTGGTGGATCTTTTCATATCGTTTAGTGTAACCTAAACACAACCGAACCGCAAGCATTCGCCTCGGTAGAACCATCGCGCCGTTTGCTTGCGCGGATCAAGCCGGGGACGCCAAGTATCCAGCCCTCCACCTGCGCCAGCGTGCGTTCGGGCGGCGACAGATCGGGCTTGAGGAAAGCCGCGAGGCTCCCGTCGCGATCGGCGCGCGAAAGCCAGGCGGCTATGCTGAAGGCGTCGTGCTGATCGCCGGTGCGGCCCTCATTGGCGAAGCCGCGCGACCACAGCGCCGGATAGACCTCGGCGACGGTCGAGCGCCCGGCCGGAACGTCCCAGCCGTCGAAGGGCCAGAAATGGACGCGGGCGCCGAGGCGCTGGCGAATGAAGCGCAGCCAGGGAATGCCGGCATGGGTCGATTTCGCCACCGATCCCTGAACATCGAAGTGAAACACCGACTTCGCGCCGCCCGCGCGCTCCTCGGTCAGCCGGCGCCAGCGGGCATTGCCCGAACGCGCCGCGCCATTGCCGGCGACGCCACTGCGCACGAACTCGACATAGACGTGATCCTCGTCGGTGGGCCAGTGGCGCTGGAAATCGTCGAGGAAGCGCGGCCAGTCGGGCAACAGTCCATGCGTTTCGAAATAGCGCAACGGAAAGGAAAAGCCGTGGTCGATGCCGACCAGCGTCGGCACGTCTTCGGCCAGCCGCTCCACCAGCCATTCGGCGATGCCCTTGCGGGTCCAGTATTTGCGCGGGCTCGGCGGCGGTAGAACCTCCACCGGATGCCCGTCGCCCTCGGCCAGATAGACGCGCAGGCCCTTGAGGCTCGCGGTGGGCGTTTCCGCGCCCGAATAGTCGATGCCGACATGGCGGGCGAAGTCGGTCATCATGTTTCGACGCCGCGAACCAGCATCAGCAGCCTTTGGAACTCGGCGTTGTCGCCATCGCTCTTCCAGAAGTTGATGAACTGGCAAACCACCTGAAGATTGCCGACCTCATAGTGCCCGGCGCTGTCGATGCGATCGAGCGAGGGCAAGAGGTTCTTGTCGGCCTCGGGGCCGAGAAACTGGAAGGGAATGCCAGTCAGAGCGCAACGGTTGTCCTGAAGATCAAGCAGGGAAGCGATCAGCTTCTCCAGCTCGGCCGAGGTCATGCGCAATTCCTTGTTCTTCAGAACGCGTTGAATGATCTGCCCGTTGGCGTTCTTGGGCCGGGGCACGGTTTCTTGAGACAGCGTCGAGCGCTACTTTCCCGAGGAACGGGGGTAGAGCATGGACGACAAGAGCGACGTGAAACCTGGCGCGACGGAGGCCTCGGCC